>JAWWPL010000214.1:0-5250 GCA_033850605.1 Blastocatellia bacterium
GCACGGAGGGGACGTGTGCTGTTTGGATGCTTCAGCGGCCTGAGCCGCGGGTTCACTGGATGACTTCATTAGTTGATGGATGACGGTTTTTATCTTGAGTGATTTTTCGTGTGACTTCGTGGATCGTCCTCCTTGGCAGTGATACGATCCACTAAATCACACGAAAGCCGCACGAAGCGTTACTTCAGAAACACCACACTAACCTCTCGCCTTTGGTTCCAAGTGCCCGCCGAACTTCTGTCGCATTGCCGAAAGGATCTTTTCCGCGAACGTGTGTTCCTGGCGGGAACGAAAACGGGTGTAGAGAGCCGCGCTGAGCACCTCGACCGGAACAGCTTCCTCGATCGCAGCCATGATCGTCCAGCGTCCTTCGCCCGAATCCTGGACAAAGCCGCTGTATTCCTTCAGCTCCGGATCTTCGACCAACGCCATCGCCGTCAGATCCAGCAGCCATGACGAAACGACGCTGCCGCGGCGCCAGACTTCGGCGATGTCCGCAACGTTAAGATCATAGCGATGCTCGGCTGGTAGATCCTGCGAATTGGCGCTGTGGAAAATGTCGAAGCCCTCTGCGTAAGCCTGCATCAAGCCGTACTCGATGCCGTTATGGACCATCTTTACAAAATGGCCCGCGCCGGATGGGCCGCAGTAAAGATAGCCCTCTTCGACAGTGCCGGTAATCTGTTCACGCCCAGACGTGCGGGAAATATCGCCGCGCCCCGGCGCCAGCGTTTTGAAGATCGGATCGAGATGATGAAACGTTTCTTCCGGCCCGCCAATCATCATGCAGTAGCCACGATCCAGTCCCCACACGCCGCCGCTGGTTCCCACGTCGACATAGTTGATGCCCTGATCGCGCAACGCAATCGCCCGGCGCGCGTCGTCTTTGAAGTAAGAGTTCCCGCCATCAATGATGATGTCTCCCGAGTCCATGCGAGCCGCCAGATCAGTCACCGTCTTTTCAGTAGCGGCGCCTGCGGGCACCATAATCCAAATGGCTCGTGGCTTGGTGAGTTTACCGATGAAATCGTCGAGTGACTCGGCCTCGGTTGCGCCCTCGGTTCCGAGTTGCTTCACATTGTTGGGGTTCACGTCCCACACTACGCACTCATGTCCACCACGCATCAGGCGGCGCACCATGTTCGCCCCCATTCGACCCAGACCGATCATTCCCAGTTGCATAATCCGTGCGTCTCCTCAATTTGAAACTAATCGAGTTGCGGCTTTGCCGCCTGATTTGCGGAAAGGCTTCGCCTTTCCGATCAAGCATTTATTTCTGACGTCTCGTACCTTCGAGGCGTAGCCTCGAAGGTTAAGGCAAGCCTTACCGCACATCGGGCGGCAGAGCCGCAGCTCGCAGTTCTTGCAGTGCTGCTCTGATCGCGAATTCCAGAATCTCTAATCCTCGATTCACATCCGCGCTCAAGTGTACGCGTAAGGCTCGTCGGCCACGTTCCGCCAAAACTTCAAAATCACCGCGCGCCTGAGCAGCCTTCACAGTTCCAAATGTGTACTTCTGTCCCGGTACCGGCAAGTCCGTGGCGTCATCGCAGGTGATTTGCAGAAACACGCCGGTGTTTGGTCCGCCTTTATATGCTTGCCCGGTCGAATGCAGAAAGCGCGGGCCAAAGCCAAGGCAGGTGGCGACACGTTTAGTATCACGTACCATGTGACGCACCCGCTGCAGCTGTCGTTCGTGCGCATCATTCATCTCGATGTAGGCCAGCAAGGCAAAGTAGTCTCCGGGTTGCGAGCGATCCAGATGTGCTTTCAGATATGAGATTAATGAACGATTTCCGATTGCCGCGTTCAGTGCTGTGGCATTCCGATCGTCGGCGAACAACTTCACTCCTTCAGCTTCAAACATCGGAGTTTCAGCCGGCAGCGAGCCAGAGTGTTCATATTCTTCGGTGAGCTTCTTCGTTGCCACCTTGCTGGCTTCCACGTCAGGCTGATCGAAGGGATTGATGCCGATGATCGAGCCGGCCACCGCCGTCGCCATCTCCCAGCGAAAAAATTCCTGACCCAGAGTGTAAACATCAGCAACCGAGATGGTCACGACGGGTTGACCAGCGTCTTCAAGATCCTTTATCGCCGCATCCTGTCGGCCATCAGGCGCTGACTCGAGACGAAGATAAACAAATAGACGGTCATCACCATAGGTCTCAGGCTTGGCGAGCGTCTCGCGGTCCACGGGAATCAACCCGCGACCGTCTTTGCCGGTTGACTCGGCGAGCAATTGTTCCAACCAGGCGCCAAGATCGTAAATTCCCGGCGACGCGATGATCGTGATTTTGTCCCGATGCTGATTGTGCGCCACCCCCAGAATCGAGCCCAGAATAACCGCAGGATTGTCGAGGGCCCCGGCATCCGGCCCGCAGGCTGCTACCATCCTGCTCGTCTGTTCCAGAAACTTCACGACATCGACGCCGATCGCCGCAGCCGGCGCCATGCCGAAATCGGAAAGCGCCGAATAGCGTCCGCCGATGCTCGGGACTCCCAGGAAAATCTTGCGAAAGCGATCGCTCTCTGCCGCTTGCCGCAGCTTTGATCCCGGATCGGTAATCGCAATGAATCGATTACCAACTTCGGCGTCGCCAACAACCTGCCGAGCTCGTTCAAAGAAATATTGTTTGAAGATGTTCGGCTCGAGCGTAGAACCTGACTTGCTCGAGACAATGAACAGTGTGTGGGCGAGATCGATGCTGCTTTCGATCGACTTGATCCGGGCCGGATCGGTTGAATCGAGCACGTGCAGCTCAGGGAATCCGTCAAGCTGGCCAAACGACTCGCGCATCACCTCAGGACATAAACTGGAACCTCCCATCCCGAGGAGCAGCACGTGCGAAAACTCCGCGTCCTTCACCTCTGCGGTAAAGTTTGTAAAGCGCCTGACGTTTCTTTGTTGCTCGGCGACTATGTCTAACCAGCCGAGCCAATTGTCTTCGCCGCTAGTCGTCCACAAAGAGGGATCGCGCGCCCAGAGCTTGTTGACCTTGCCGGCGGCCTCCCAGTCATCAAGAGTGGCCTTGACGGCTTGCGACAAATCGTGCGGCAGAGAGAAGTTTTGCTGGTTGATGTCGGATGCCATAACGCGCCTGCTCCGGCTTTAGGGCGTCTGCGCCAAACGCGCCGTCGCCAGATTGCGGAGGCTTTCAGTATAAGGGGCCCGAGCGATTCCACGATCGGTGATGATCGCGGCGATGAATTCGTTGGGGGTGACATCGAAAGCGAAGTTGTGAACGTCTACTCCGTCCGGAGTGAGTTGCTGGTCGCCAATGTGCGTGACTTCTTTGGCGCCGCGCTGTTCGATCGGAATCTCTTCTCCCGTGGGCGTGTTGAGATCTACGGTTGAGATCGGCGCAGCCACATAGAAGGGGATGTTATGTTGCTTTGCCAGCACCGCGACCATGTATGTTCCAATCTTGTTGGCCGCATCGCCGTTGGCCGCAATGCGATCGGCGCCAACCACCACACAATCGACTTTGCCTTGCTTCATCACGTGGCCGGCCATGTTGTCGGTTATCACGGTGACGGGGATATTATCCTGGGCCAACTCCCATGCGGTCAGGCGCGCGCCCTGCAAAAATGGCCGCGTTTCGTCCGCGATCACAGCTACTCGCTTGCCGGCATCGATCGCGCCGCGAATTACGCCCAGCGCCGTGCCATAGTCGCCGGCCGTTGCCAGGGCTCCCGCATTGCAATGCGTTAGCACGGTCGCGCCGTCAGCGATCAACTCGCCGCCAAATTTTCCCAGCGCGCGATTCGAGGCAATGTCCTCATTGAAGATAGCGAGCGCTTCATTGGTCAGTCGCTGTTTGATCTCTTCAACATTCTTTGTTTCGGATTTGGCTTTAAGGAGCGCGGTGCGCATGCGTTCGACGGCCCAAAACAGATTCACCGCAGTCGGTCGCGTGGCTTCCATCACTTTGCACATGAATTTGAAATCGTATTCCAGATCCGCAACCGATGTCCCCACCGATTGGCTCGCTCCCAGGGCGAGGCCCATCGCTGCCGAGACTCCGATTGCCGGCGCGCCGCGCACGATCATCTTCTTGATCGCGTCGGCCACTTCTTCATACGAACGCAACATCAAATACTTTTCTTCGGTGGGCAGCAGCCGCTGGTCCAGCATGCGCACACCTTCATTCGTCCATTCGACGGTTTTGATCATCGAGTCCTGGAATTAAGTTTGGTTTTGAAGATCAGCGGGAATCTTACTTGACCGGAAGACTCATGGCAACGCTTGGTGATGACGATGATGGAAAGAAAAAAGCGATCCACGAATTCACACGAAATAAAACGAACGAAAGCCGTGGCTCATCGCTTCGTGTGGTTTAGTGGATCGTGTTATTGATGGAGGGCTAGCTAAACCTTTTCCAGAACCCTAGCTCGCACCAGCTGCTGTGTTCGCACTGGCCTTTAACTCGGCCGCGATCTCGCGCACCTGGCCCGCATGCCTCGTCTCATGACTGCCGACAAACAGCAGCCATTGATAGAGATTGATGGGGCCGAGGACCGGATGTGGTTGAATGACTTCGCCCAAAGCCAAACCGTCTCCGGGCATTACGCCGGCGCGGAGCGCGGCACGCGTCTGCTCCAATGCTGTCCATGACGAGGCCGCATCGAGTTCACCGTTGGGACGAACTTCTTCCGGGGCGTTTCGCCGACGGCTGCGATCGGCAATCAGCGCCAGGTCAAGGCTGTTGAGTACCGACGACGTATCGCCTTCCGGTCCGACGCCGGCTGCCATCGCATCAGCCACCCACTTCGTCATACCCATTCCGATTCGCTTTTCGATAATGACGAGATGTTGCAGCACCTGCGCCACGGACCAGCGATCAGGTCCGGGCTGTTCGTCACGCAACTCGGCGGGCACGAGTTCGACTGCCTCGCGCAATTCTCTTCGTTCGGTGTCGAGATAATTAAGCACTTCTTCCAGTCTTGGATTCATTGAGTGGTTCTCCTCTGTAGCTTTTGAGTACCATTACGTGAGTCCCAGGTCAACCTTGGGCCGGTTTGATTTTCATTAGCACCTCACTTCCTTCAGTGAGGTGATCCTTTAACCCGTCAAAGCATAGTGGCGTCTTACTTTGGTTTACTGTCTTGTTGCCGGTACGAGAACGATCCACGAAGAAACTATGAAAAGCGGGTCTCCTCTGGTTTCATACGGGCTAGTTTTTGCAAACGCCCAAAACCAATTTGGAAGGAGACCCGGTGATGAAGATATTGGCACTAGACTTAAGCAAG
>JAWWPL010000231.1:0-3728 GCA_033850605.1 Blastocatellia bacterium
ACTTCGAAAGAAACCTTATCAACCCGTTTCGTTCCGTCGCGGCCCGAAATCGAAAAATCGCGCAGAGAAATCAGAGAGCTCCCCGGTTTGGCGTCAGGCTTTTCGACGCGCAGCAGAACCTCGCGTCCAACCATTAAGCGCGCCAATTCAGCCGCATTCGTGGCGCTGGTTTTCACGTCGCCAACCACGCGGCCATCGCGCATGACCGTAACGTTGTCGGAAATCGCCAGTACTTCTGAAAGCTTGTGAGTGATGATGACAATCGTCTTGCCCTGTTCGCGCATGCCGCGGAGAATCGCGAAAAACTCTTCGACTTCCTGGGGTGTCAGCACCGCGGTGGGCTCATCCAGAATTAACAACTGCGCCCGCCGATAAAGCGCCTTCAACAGTTCGACCCGTTGTTGCTGTCCCACGGAAAGGGTTTCGATGGTAGCGTTCGGATCTACGGAGAGCCTGAACTCGTCAGACACCTTGCGAATTTCATCCGCGGCTTTGCGCAGATCCAACGAAGCTGCGTTTCTGGGCTCAGCACCCAGCACAATGTTTTCAGCTACGGTCATCGGCTCAACCAGCATGAAGTGCTGATGCACCATGCCAATCCCGAGGGCGATCGCATCGTGAGGCGTGCGAATCTGACGCACCTGGCCGTCGATAACTATGTCACCGCTGTCAGCCGTATAAAAACCGTAGGCGATGCGCATAGCAGTCGACTTGCCCGCGCCATTTTCGCCGACGATAGCATGAATGGTTCCGGGCTCGACCTTGATGCCCACGCGATCGTTCGCGAGCACGTCGCCGAAGGTCTTCGTGATGTTTCGAAGCTCGAGCATTCTATTGGAGCGCGGACACCCTTGTCCGCACTGAGCGCGTAGCGCGAAAAGATTCTGAGCGTGCTGCGCACGCTATGCGGGCAGGATGCCCGCGCTCCATCTAGTTCGCCATTGCGTCGGTAACCTTAATCTGTCCCGCTATGATCTTTTTCTTTGCCTCTTCCGCCGCTTGGATCGCTTCGGGTGAGACGAGGTCTTTGTTGTACTGATCAACTACGTAGCCGACCCCGTCACTCTCCAACCCAAACACATGAAAGCCGCCCTGGAACTTTCGTTCGACAACGTCCTTAATAATGTTGTACACCGCAACGTCCACACGCTTGACCATGCTGGTCAGCACGTAACCTGGCTTGACCATATTTTGATTTGAGTCCACGCCGATTACAAAGTGCGTCGCGCGCCCGTTTTCTTTGCCGTATTGCTCAACGGCATCAAACGCCCCTAATCCGGAATTGCCGGCGGCCGTGAAGATCACATCGGCGCCTTTGCCAATTTGGGCCAGCGAAAGTTCTTTGCCCTTGCCCGGATTATTCCACGCCGAATCGGTCACACCAACGTAATTCTGGACGATCCGGATATTGGGATTGACCGATTTCGCACCCTCTTCATAGCCTTTTTCAAACCGGTGAATCAGCGGGATGTCCATGCCGCCGACAAAGCCCAGCACGTTAGTCCTGGTGGTCTTGGCGGCAATGATGCCGGCCAGATAGGAACCCTCGTGCTCTTTAAAGACCAGACTGGCGACGTTTGCTTTCGGGGTCTTGCCGTCGTCTTCAAAAATCACGCCGTCAATGATCGCGAAATGAATGTTCGGATAATCCTTCGCGACCGATTGCATGATAGGTCCCTGGGCAAATCCGACGCCGATGATCAAGTCATAGCCGCGTTCAGCGAAGGCGCGCATCGCCGGTTCGATTGAGGTAGGATTTCCCGGCTCAACGTCACGCAGAACAATATCAAGCGCCGGTTTATCGTTACCGAACTCATCCTTGCACGGCGTGCCGTCCGGTCGCCGCCCGGTTTCAGCGCATTTGGTGCCTACCCAGGCGGCCGCATTGAACGAGCGATCGTCTTTGCCGCCAATGTCAAAGACTATGCCGACATGAATCTTCGACTTGTCGTCCGCGCCATAACTCGCGCGATTGCATGCCGGCCCGATGAAGACCAGAGAGGAGAGCAGCAGCAGGGCTAGCAGAGCTTTGTATTTCATATCGCTCACTCTTTGGAGTGCGCTGACTTGTCAGCGCTTTAAAAACCGGCGACTAGTCGCCGCACTCCATATTCTACTTGTCGATCACTTCCTTGATCAGCGCGGGCAGTTCTGCCGGCGGCGCTTCACTTATTCCATAGGCCGACTGAATTCGCGCCGCCGCCAACTGGGCGCGATCGGCGTCATTACAGTAAACCAAACCGATTTGATCGCCGGCGTGAAGTTCGTCACCGATTTTGACCTCAGCCAGGAAGCCGACTGCGGGATCAACTTGATCTTCCATACGCACGCGGCCACCACCGGCTTCGGCAATCGCATGCCCGATTTCTTCAGTTTCAACCTTAACGACAAATCCCGAGCGCGGCGATTCTACCTTAATCACTTTGTCTGTCAACGGCAGAACGCCGGCCGGATCGTCGCAGACGCGAGCATCGCCGCCCTGCGCTTCGACATTCCGGCGCAAGCATTCCAGTGCCGCGCCCGAACGGTGCACCTCTTGGATGCGTGTGCGCGCCGCCTCGACTGATTCTTCGAGCCCAGCGAGTACGACCATGCGCGCGGCTAATTCGATCGAGAGATCCAGAACCGGTCGCGCACCTTCGTTAACTTCGCCGCGTAGAAGTTCGATGCATTCCAGGACTTCGATGGAGTTGCCTACGGCGCGGCCCAGCGGTTGATTCATGTCTGTAATCAGCGCCTGGGATCGCACACCCAACGAATTGCCAGTTGTCACCAGCGCGCTGGCCAGGGCGCGCGCGCGATCCTGCTCGCGCATGAACGCGCCTGAACCGGTCTTGACGTCAATCACCATCGCATCCAGGCCCGCCGCGCCTTTTTTGGAGATAATGGAAGCAACAATCAGGGGGATCGCCTCAACCGTAGCGGTCGCGTCGCGTAAGGCATAGAGTTTTTTATCAGCCGGAGCGATCTCGGCTGTCTGACCGTTCATGGCGAAGCCTGCCTGATCGAGGACCGCGCGAAACTCCTTCAGCGAGAGATCTACCCGATACCCGGGAATCGATTCCAGTTTGTCGAGCGTGCCTCCGGTATGACCCAACCCACGTCCCGAAATCATCGGCACGCACACTCCAGCCGCGGCCGCGAACGGAGCTATTAAAAGTGAAGTCTTGTCCCCCACGCCGCCAGTTGAGTGCTTGTCAGCTTTGGGTTTCGAGATGTCTGAGAAGTCGAGTATCTCGCCCGAATGAAGCATGGCTTCGGTCAAAGCGGCCTGCTCGTCATCGGTCATTCCCTTGAGAAAGATCGCCATTAACAAGGCCGTGCTTTGATAGTCGGCGATCGAACCACTGGTTACGCCACGAACAAAGAAGCGAATTTCGTCACGCGACAACTCTGCGCCGTCCCGTTTTTTGCGAATGATGTCCTGCGGTCTCAAAATTAGATTTTCTTGCGTGGAATTTTCTGCCGTTATCCCCGTAGGGGCCGAATGTTTATAGCTCTCAAGCAACTAAAGAATGCAATAAGCTCCTTTAGGAGCGTAATACGTGGTTCTCAGCAAACTCTTACCATCGACACATTTCGCTCCTGAAGGAGCTCGGGTCTTTGGGCCGCGGGGACTATAAATACTCGCTCCCTATCGGAGCGAAACGACAAGCAGACCTTTCACATCAAGCGGCAAAGCCGCCAGGGAACTTGGTTTTGATTAGTTCTGCTCAAGCAACACAACG
>JAWWPL010000246.1:0-46525 GCA_033850605.1 Blastocatellia bacterium
GGTCTATTCCTCAAAGCTCGACGGTTCGGAAAAGAAAGCATTGGTCTTCGCCGGGGGAAACTTGACCGGCGTCGCCTACGTTGATTTTGCGCAAGCGTAAACGACGAGCGCTTGCGAGAAAGAAAACTACGGACACTCCACTACGGAGTCCACGAACGAGATTTAAGGAGAACGAAGATGGCAACTGAAAGAAGAGAGATTAAGCAAACGAAGCCGCTGCCGGCGCCAAATGTTGACTTCTACGAACTGAGCGAGACCTTGCCGGCCGAAGAAAGAGAAGTTGTGAAACAGGTGCGCGAGTTCATGCAAAGTAAGGTCGCACCGATCATCACGAAATACTGGGTCGACGACGCATTTCCATTTGAATTGTTGCCGGCGATAAAGGAACTCAACATCGGCGGCGTCGGAATGGAAGGATATGGCTGTCGGGGCGGGAGTGAATTGCTCTTTGGATTGATAGCAATGGAGATGTCGCGCTTCGACTCGTCGATTGCGACCTTCTTCGGGGTCCACAACGGTCTGGCGATGGGTTCCATCTATCTGGGTGGATCGGAGGAGCAAAAACAGAAGTGGCTCCCGCCGATGGCGCGTTGGGAAACGATCGGCTGCTTCGGTCTGACGGAACCGCTCGTCGGTTCCGGAGCGTCAGGCGGCCTGACTACGACGGCGAAACGCGAAGGTGATACCTGGATTATCAACGGCCAGAAGAAATGGATCGGCAACTCACCATGGTGCGACATTTCGATCATCTGGGCGCGCGATGTCGCTGACAACCAGGTCAAGGGATTCATCGTCGAGAATAAGAACACCCCGGGATTCAGCGTCGAGAAAATCCAAAACAAGATCGCGCTCAAAGTTGTCCAGAATGGCGTGATCACGATGGACAACTGTCGCGTGCCCGAGGAGAACCGTCTCCAGGGAGACACATCGTTTCGCGACACCGCGCGCGTTTTGAGGATGACCCGCTTTCTAGTTGCCTGGGAAGCCACCGGATGCGCGATGGGCGCCTACGAGAATGCGCTCAAGTATTGCCAGGAGCGGTTGCAGTTTGGCAGACCGATCGCGTCGTTCCAGTTGGTTCAGGACCTGCTCGCAAAAATGCTCGCGAATATTACTGCGTCACAGTGCATGGTAGTTCGCACAGCCCAACTGCAGGCCGAGGGCAAACTGTCCGACGCACATGCGGCGCTGGCCAAGGCGTTCACCACCGCGAAATGCCGCGAGACCGTCGCCTGGGCGCGCGAGTTGTTGGGGGGCAACGGCATCGCCGCCGAATACAACGTCGGGCGGTTCTTCAACGACTCGGAAGCGCTTTATTCCTACGAAGGCACCTATCAGATGCAGAACCTGATTGTCGGCAAGGCGGTAACCGGATTGAGCGCTTTCGTTTAATCATCGAAGAAGACCGAAAGCATTTTGAAATTAAATAAACAGGAGACCAGGCATCATGAGTTCACCGGCTGCAACACTTGAAAATGTTTTGTACGAGAAGAAAGGCGCCGTCGCTTACATCACCCTCAATCGTCCGCAGGTGCTCAATGCACTGAATCAACGAACCTGGGAGGAGTTGCGCGCGGCGTTCGAGGACGCGCGTGATGATGCCGAGGTCCGCGGGATCATCGTGACGGGGGCCGGCGATAAAGCGTTCGCGGCGGGAGCAGACATCAGCGAACTCGCCAAAGCCACTGCTGTCGAAGCGGAGAAGTCGAGTAGTTACGGACAGCAAGTCCTCAATCTCGTCGAGAGTCTCGGCAAGCCGGTCATCGCCGCGGTGAATGGCTTTGCGCTCGGCGGTGGTTGTGAAACCGCGATGGCTTGCACGATCCGCGTGGCTTCGGAGAACGCAAAGTTCGGTGTGCCTGAAGTTACTCTGGGACTCATCCCGGGCTGCGGTGGCACGCAGAGACTGCCGCGTCTGGTCGGCAAGGGCCGCGCGCTTCAGCTCATTCTTTCCGGGGGAATGATCGGCGCGGATGAAGCCTATCGCATCGGCCTCGTCAACGAAGTTGTTCCCGCGGCAGATCTTATCAGCCGCGCCGAAGCAATCCTGAAACCGATTCTGGCTAACGCTCCGCTTTCCGTGAAGTTTGCGCTCGAGGCTGTGAACAACGGATTGAACACCACTGTTACCGAAGGCCTGGCCCTCGAAGCCTCGTACTTCGGACTGTGTGCCGGAACCGAAGACAAGAAGGAAGGCACCGAGGCGTTTCTACAGAAAAGAAAGGCGCAGTTTCAAGGACGATGATTTTCGAGATCGTCGCTCAAAAGGGCTTGAAGTTGGCATTAATTAAGGAGACAAGGATGACAAAAGACAATATCTTTTCGGGATTGAAAGTAGTAGATCTGGCGAGCTTCATTGCGGGTCCCAGCGCCGCCGTGATCCTGTCTGATTTTGGCGCCGACGTGATCAAAGTAGAGCCCCCATCCGGTGACTACTGGAGACATGGGAACCAGATCCCGCCGCAGCCGTTTTCGAAGGATCCTTATCAGTGGCATCTACAGAATCGCAACAAGCGCGGCTTGGCGCTGGATCTAAAATCCCCGGGCGCTCAGCCGATTCTCGAGAAGCTCGTCAAGTGGGCCGACGTGCTCATCGTCAATACGCCGCATCCCGGGCGCAAACGTCTGAAGCTCGAATACGAGGATGTTGCCCAGTGGAATCCGCGTTTGATCTATGCCGATGTCACCGGATTCGGTGACCACGGGCCTGATGCCGAGCTGCCGGGTTTCGATATCACTTCGTACTGGTCGCGCAGTGGTCTGCTATCGATGACCCGCGACGCCGGCGCACCGCCCACTTGGCCGGTGGCCGGTAGCGGTGACAATGCGACCGCCGTTGGTCTCTATTCCGCGATCGTCACCGCGCTCTATCGTCGCGAGCGCACCGGTAAAGGGTCGTACGTCACGACCTCGCTGCTGGCTGAGGGTATCTGGTCTGCCAGCGTTTCAATTCAAGGCGCGTTGAGCGGTGCGAAGTTTTACGGATTGCACGATCGCAAGAATCCTGCGAATGCAGCTCTGAACGTGTATCGTGCCGCCGACGGCACCTGGTTCGTGCTCCTGGTCACGCCTGACAAAGTGGAAGCAGTGGTGAAAGCAATAGGCCGCGCCGACTTATTAACCGATCCACGGTTCTCCCCAGCGAACCTGGTGGCGAACATGGCGGAGTTGACCGCCATTCTCGACGAAGTATTCGGTGCGCAGCCGATGGCGCATTGGTATGAGGCCTTCAATAACGCCCGCGTCACGTTCGGTGCAGTGCGCGACCCACAAGAAGTAATCAACGATCCGCAACTGCGAGCGAATGACATCGTCGTTCCGCTTGAAGGCGCCGGCGGCAAACTGACGTCAACGATTAGCAGCCCAATTCAAGTGCATGGTGTTGACAAGGTAACTGCAAAACGCGCGCCGGAACTTGGCGAACACAATGAAGAGATTCTCCAGGAGTTGGGCTTCGACACAAAACAAATCGAGAGTTTTCTGGCGGGTAGAGTTGTGACAGAACCCAGAGAATTAGCGGCTAAATGAGGTGAACGATGAGTGATATTTTGACCGAACGTGCCGGAAGCATCTTACGGGTGACCTTAAACCGGCCCGCGAAGAAGAATGCGATGACTTCAAGTATGTACGTAACTTTTGCGGAGATTCTCAACGACGCAGCAAAAAATGAGGAGATCCGGGTCGTGCTTTGGAGTGGCGCCGGAGACTCCTTTTCCGCCGGCAACGACATCGAAGATTTCCTGAAGAACCCGCCAGGGCCAGGTGAGAGTCCACAAGCTCAACTGGCGAATGCATTACTCAACTTTGACAAGCCACTGATCGCCGCGGTGAAGGGTGTCGCTATCGGAGGGGGAACCACCTTGCTCACCCACTGCGACTTCGTGTACGCAGGTGCAAATTCGAAGTTCCAACTGCCTTTTGTCAATCTCGGACTCGTGCCGGAGTTTGGATCCAGTTGGTCATTGCCGGCGCGAAGCGGATACCTCCGGGCTGCTGAAATAATAATGTTGGGCCAGCCTTTTGGCGCCACGCTTGCGGCTGAGATCGGATTGGTAACCGAGGTTGTACCTGACGCTAGAGTGCTCGATACAGCTATTGAAACAGCGTCGAAGTTGGCGGCGAAACCGCCCGCGGCTCTGCAAGCGTGCAAGCGGCTCATCAAGCGCTATCCACGCGAACAGCTTGATGAGGCGATAAAAGTCGAGAACGAAGAGTTCTCCTCGCGAGTACGCTCGGCAGAAGCAAAGGAAGCGTTCACGGCGTTTATTGAGAAGCGTCGCCCGGACTTCACGAAAGCGCAACGCGTATGACGCGCGTGCCGTAAATGAACCCACTGATCACGGTAGATAACGATGACTGAATGTGAAATTCTAACCACTGCCTCCGGTATCCCGGTCGCCGACAACCAAAACTCGTTGACGGCCGGGCCCCGCGGTCCGGTGTTGATGCAAGACTTTCATTTGATCGAAAAGATGGCCCACTTCAACCGGGAGCGGATCCCCGAGCGAGTGGTCCATGCTAAGGGCGCCGGCGCGTTTGGAGTGTTTACGGGCACAGGAGATATCACCAGGTACAGCAAGGCTGCGGTGTTCTCTGCTATCGGCAAGAGGACAGATGTCATGGTTCGTTTCTCGACCGTTGGCGGCGAGAAAGGTTCCGCCGATTCGGCGCGCGACCCGCGCGGCTTCGCGATCAAGTTCTACACCGAAGAGGGTAACTGGGACCTGGTCGGCAACAACACTCCCGTCTTCTTTATCCGTGACGCGCTGAAGTTCAGTGACTTCATCCACACGCAGAAGCGTGACCCGCAGACCAATCTAAAGTCTCCAACCATGATGTGGGACTTCTGGTCGTTGTCGCCCGAGTCGCTCCATCAGGTCACGATTCTTTTCAGCGACCGGGGCACGCCGAAAAACTACCGCCACATGGACGGTTTCTCCAGTCATACGTTCAGCCTCATCAACTCACGGAACGAGCGCTTTTGGGTGAAATTCCATCTTAAGACTAAACAGGGCATTCAAAATCTTACCCGGGAAGAGTCGATTCAACTCGCGGGTACGAATCCGGATCACGCAACCAAGGATCTCTTTGAGGCCATCGAGAAAGGCCACTATCCGAAGTGGCGCCTCTCGGTTCAGATCATGCCGGAATTGGAGGCAGAGACTTATCACTTCAACCCCTTCGACCTTACCAAGGTCTGGCCGCATACGGACTATCCTTTGATCGAGGTGGGCGAGCTTGAGCTAAATCGAAATCCCACTAATTACTTTGCCGAGGTCGAGCAGGCGACTTTCGCGCCGGCGAACGTGGTCCCCGGCATTAGCTTTTCGCCCGACAAGATGTTGCAGGCCCGGATTCTTTCCTATCCCGACGCACATCGTCACCGGCTCGGCGTGAACTACGAATCGTTGCCGGTTAACCGCCCGCATAGCGCAGTCCATGATTACCACCGTGATGGCGCCATGCGCTTCGACGCCAACGGCGGCGCGGCGCCCAACTACGAACCGAATAGTTTCAATGGTCCGACCGAGGACCCCCGTTATGCGGAGCCGCCGCTACGCATCGCGGGCGAGGCGGCTCGCTATGACCATCGTACAGACAACGACGATTACCAGCAGGCCGGCGACCTATTCCGGTTAATGAAACCGGAAGAGCGTGCGCGCCTGATTGACAACATCGTGGACAGTTTTATCTGTGTACCGCCCCAGATCCAGGCACGTCAGATCGCACACTTTATTAAGGCAGATCCGGATTACGGCCGTGGGGTGGAACGGGGACTGAATGCCGCCCGAATGAAAGCCTTGGGATGTTCTGAGAAAGAGTTGCCCGAATCATGTTAATAGCCGCAAAAGAAAAGACCGTTCGACGAGTCGTTACTACGCACTTGCCGACCAAATGGGGAGTGTTGCAGACCATCGGTTTCGAACGGGACATCTTGCCCGGAAGCGGAGGGCGTGAAACCGCGGTTGCAATCATCCTGGGTAATCTGGCCGACGGGAGTCCGCTGGTGCGGATTCACTCGGAATGCTTCACCGGCGAGGTGCTTGGATCGCTGCGGTGTGATTGTAATGATCAGCTGGACCTTGCTATGCGGGCCATCGCCGGCGACGGTCGTGGGTTGGTCATCTACGAACACCAGGAAGGCCGCGGCATTGGGCTGATGGCGAAGTTGCGCGCCTACGCCCTCCAGGATGAAGGTCTCGACACAGTCGAAGCTAATCTTGCGCTGGGATTCGAGGATGACGCGCGAGACTTTGGTCTATCCGTCGCTATTCTTCGCGAGCTCGGACTCGATCGCGTCCGTCTGCTCACAAACAATCCGGACAAAGTTCGCGCGTTGATTGATGGAGGCATTGAAGCTGAACAGCTTTCCTGCGAAGCAGTGCCAAACTCACACTCACTGGGTTACTTGCGAACCAAGAAAGAAAAAATGGGTCACGCGTTAACGCTCGAAACCAAGGAACAAATAGGTCCTATAAGTCCTATTCGTCCCATAAGTCATATTGATCAAGGTTTTTCCTTCGCCACCATCGACGAGGCACTTCGCGAACTGCGCGCCGGCCGAATGATCGTCGTAGTCGACGATGAAGATCGTGAAAATGAAGGCGACCTGACGATGGCGGCGGAAATGGTCACGCCAGAGGCGATCAATTTCATGGCCACACACGGGAGGGGCCTGATCTGTGTCGCCATGACTGATGAGAGATTGAAGGAATTAGAAATTGGTTCGATGGTGCCGGCAAATAGCGCTTTGGGTGGGACCGCATTCACCGTTTCAATCGACCTAAATCGCCAGGATATAACGACCGGGATATCAGCTTACGACCGCGCGCAAACAATTAAGATGGCAGTTAACCCGAACAGTCATCCGGAAGACTTCGCGCGACCAGGTCACGTCTTTCCACTTCGTGCTCGGCCAGGCGGTGTTCTCGAACGACGCGGCCAAACGGAAGCGGCCGTAGATCTGGCGAGTCTCGCTGGCCTGCAGCCCGCCGGAGTGATTTGCGAGATCATCAATGACGACGGCACGATGGCTCGTTTGCCTGACCTTATCGAATTCTGCAAGAAGCACGATCTGCTCATGATCACGGTCGCAGATCTCGCGCGCTATCGTTTCGATTCCGATTATGAAGGCTCCCTGGCGGCATACGATGGTATGTTTCCTGTATGTAACAGGATCTCTCCGACTGATCTCGATCGAACCTTCCCTGCCAACACTCCATTTATTAATGCGGAGTTGATTGGATGATCCACACGCATTCACTAGGACGGGCTGTTCGCTACTATCCGGAAAGGACGGCGTTTGCATCGGGCGAAGAACGCTCGACCTTTCGTGAGCTTCACGATCGCGTCGGAAGAATTGCCGCGGGGCTAACGAAACGCGGCTTCAGGAAAGGTGACCGTTTGGCGTTACTACTGCCGAATGAACGTGAGTATGTCGAGCTGGTGTACGCGTGCGCCTGGCTTGGCGTAATTGCGGTGCCTTTGAATACCCGGCTTTCAGCAAAGGAGATCGATCATGTACTGGTTGACGCAGCCCCGCATGGGTTGATTCGGCACTCGTCGCTGGCTGCTCCAAGCGTTAAGCTTCCTGGCCAACTGGTCATCGACAAAGAACCACTCGACCCGGGGAATGACTCATTTCCTGCGGATGTCTACGACCCGGATGCAGTATTTGCACTCATCTATACCAGCGGAACCACGGGCCGGCCCAAAGGTGTGGCACTCAGTCATTCCAACATTCTGGCTAATCTGGACCATGTGAACTACTGGATGCGTTACCGAGAAGGTGGTGTCTATCTCCACGCCGCGCCGATATTTCACATAGCCGATTTTCCGTTCATGTTCGCTTCGCCGGCTTTCGGGACTTGTCAGGTCACGATTCCGAAGTTCAGCCTGGAAGCCTTCTGCGATACCGTAGAGCGCGAACGTGTTACGCATACAGTGCTGGTTCCAACCATGCTCAATTTGCTGACCCAATTTGCGGATTTGCGAAAGTATGACCTGACCAGCCTTGAGTATTTGGGATATGGCGGATCACCGATCGCTCCCGAACTTATTCACAGCACCAGGAAGATGTTACCCAAAACTAAACTCGTTCAGGTTTATGGGCTCAGTGAAACGGGCTTTCTTGCGGGACTGCAGGATCATGAACATACAGAAAGCAGATTGATATCTTGCGGGCGCGCTTGTCCCGGCATTGAAGTGAAAGTTGTTGACGACAAGGGAAATGAGGTTGCTACCGGCCAGCATGGTGAGTTGGTTGCCCGCGGCGCAAATGTAATGCGTGGCTATTGGAACAATTTGAAAGAAACGAACGCGGTATTTCGTGATGGGATGTTCCGCAGCGGTGACATCGGATACCAGGATGCCGATGGTTACATCTACATTCTCGATCGGTTGAAGGACATGATTGTTACCGGCGGCGAGAATGTTTACTCGGGCGAAGTCGAAGCAGTCATTTACCAACATCCGGCGGTTAAGGAAGTCGCAGTCTTCGGCATACCTGATCCTAAGTGGGGCGAACTGGTGATGGCTTCCATTGTGCTTAAGCCGGGGTTAGCTCTGAGCGCCGACGAACTAATCTCATTCTGTCGGCGGTCGCTCGCCAATTACAAAGTCCCGCGTAGCGTTGAATTCTCTGAAACAGAGTTACCGAAGAATGGTTCCGGCAAGATCCTCAAGCGGGATCTGCGCGAACGTTTTTGGGCGGATCAGAAACGAGCAGTCGGGTGACGCCATAAAACGAAGTCCGCGGAGGGACTAAAAATATTGATTAATCCCAGTGAAACATCGTCGGAGCGCGGCCATCGCGTCATTAAGCTTTGTAACGATCGTTTGGCAGACGCCGTGGATTTGCAGCTGCAATGCAAGCACGCTTTCTGGAATACGACGGCCCTCGATCTGAGAGAGCTCTTCGATCAGGTAAATAAATCGGTCGCCGTTTATACAGATCGGATTGCCGAGCGCGTGATTGAGATTGGCGGAGTTGCGAATTCAACTGAGCGGGTGGTGCCTACCTGGTCGCACCTCTTATGCGCGTCGGATGCGTTGTGCCGCAATCATGCTTCGACCCTCGCCACAACGCTGGACTCATTTGCAGAGCTCGCCCGTCAGGCAATCGAGACGAGTAATGAGTTTAGTGACTCCGCCAGTGCCGATATGTTTACTGAAATTGCTCATGGCGTCGATAAATGGCACCGGAAGCTGGTGGCAGTCTGAGAGTCAGCACGGTTATGTTAAGCACCTTGATCGACACTTCACCTCTGACGAAAGCCGAATCTGAGGGCGATCTCGATTTCTGTTTCCTGGATCTGGCTCTGGCACTCGCGGCCAAAGGCGAAGGTCAGGTAAAGCCAAACCCGCTGGTGGGTACCGTCATTGTGAAGGACGGGGTCATCGTGGGTCAGGGCTTTCACCGCTACGATCGAGTCTGGCACGCGGAAGTATTGGCACTCGACGAGGCCGGTCGGCTTGCGAAAGGCGCAACTGTCTATGTAAATCTGGAACCATGTTGCCACCGAGGGAATGGCAAACGGACTCCTCCATGCACCGACGCCTTGATTGAGGCCCAAGTGAAAAGGGTCGTGTGCTGCATCACAGATCCGAACCCTCGTGTTAACGGGCGCGGGGTGGCCGCTCTTCGTGAAGCCGGTATCGCCGTGACGGTTGGCCCAAGAATTTCTGCCGCGCGAATACTGAATGCGCCATACTTAAGATCAGTTATCATCTCGAACACTTCTCCAGCCCTATCGTTAATGCAACTGCTTTTCTGATTAGGCTTCTGCCCTGCTTCAGATTTGTCTGCGAAAGCCTCATCGATAGCAACGCTTAGCAATTACAAGCAATCGTCGGCAAGACAGGGAAATCTATTCCGGATAATCTTTACACCGAGAAGCCGGCGTAGGCACCAACAGACTCGCAACGGGGGGTTTCTTTGAACGGATTGAAGGAGAGTTATGAAACAGGACAGCAAACATGAGTGAGGAAATCGTAACACTGAAATCGCCGGTAACGGATCAAGATCATGTCGCCGGACCCGCGAGCGCGGCTATCACCCTGGTTGAATATGGCAACTTCGAATGCCTTCAATGCGGCGGCGCTTATCGTAGCCTTAAGCAGATTCGAGATGTCCTCGCAGATGAGATGCGCTTAGTATTTCGAAATTTCCCGATGGTGCAAACGCATCCGCGTTCGTTGCGTGCCGCCGAAGCAGCCGAAGCTGCCGCCGCGCAAGGACAATTTTGGGAGATGCATGATCAGTTGTTTACACACCAGAAGGCGCTGGAGGATCGCGACCTGATTCGTTATGCCGCACGGATCAGTCTCGACATCGAGAGATTTAAGCGCGACTTAGCGGAGAATGTTTATCGTCCTAAGGTTCAGTCTAGGTACGAACACAGTCTCTTTGCCGAGCATGTGACAGGTACTCCAACCATCTACCTCAACGACACCCGCTACACCGGCGCGACCGACGTGCAGTCGCTTCTCGAGGCCATCAGACAGGGCGATCCCGAAGGCAGGATTAACCTTCCTGAGAAGGCCAGTCAAATAAGACAGCTCCTCAGCAAACTAAAACAAGGCAGAGCTGCCTTGGTGGGTATTGTGCAGTGATAGATTCGATCTCTGCGGTAAACATGTGAGGCGTATTCAACTGTTGGGAGACTCCATATGCGATCTGATATCGTTCCCGGCGCTATCTTGCCCGACTATGAACTTTCCGACCACCAGGCTAAGCGGCGAAAGCTCTCGGTGCTGCAAGGACCAGACCCGATGGTTCTCGTCCTCAGTCGAGGAGGCTTTTGCCCCAAAGAGCGCAGGCAAGCTGAAGGGCTCCTTCACCTTCATCGTGAACTAGAGGTTGGCTATTGCCGCCTTGTCACGATCAGTACCGACAACATCACTCGGACGAATGAATTTCGGAGTGGAGTCGGTGCTCACTGGCCATTCCTCTCCGACGCGGGGCGTATGGTCCAAAAAGATCTCGATATCGCCGAATACACCGATCCGGTCAACAATCCGATGATCCCACACGTGATTGTTTTGGAGCCCGGTCTCGTCATTTATAGGATCTACAACGGCTACTGGTACTTTGGTCGGCCCACAATCGAAGATCTCCGCCAGGACCTCCGTGCCGTTCTCAGGAAATGTCGACCGGACTGGGACATCACAACGCCCGAACTAAAAGCGGCATGGCGAGAAGGGCGCAAAGAACACTTCTATCCATATGGCAAGACATACGTCCAAACACTGGGTGAGCAGGACTAGGAACCGAGGTCGATATTGCTTGTGGTGACCGTAGTTCCCGACGTGACCGTACATTGTCATGCTATCAAGAGATAGATCTACGTTGCTGTACTCAGATTTGAACGGATGGCTGCGGTGCGACTTCGCACTTCTAAAGACGCTTGAAAAACTGGTGGCCAATATTAGCCCAACGCACTTTTGGTGTGGCTATAAGTTTTTTAGATTGGCAGGTTTACATAGGAGTCCACAATTACTGAGCCAAGCGGGGTCGTTAACTGTTAAGTTCAGTGTACACAGCAAAGTTTTCTATCGTAAAGCTTAATGAGCACAACGCCCGGTGGGGAATCACATCTGTCTCGAACGGTTTTTTCGTCCACCATTACATTTCCTTGTAATCAGAGCCGCGCCTGGTGTAATGTTTGGCGCCCGCTTCCTCGTTCGTTTAATAAGCTAAGCATCGAGTCTTCTCGCGTAAATTCCATGTGAGTCCGAGGTCAGATATTTGATGAGCAATATTCGAAATCTAATGCAAAGAGGAGTCCCAATATCTCGCCCTGCCAAAATCATCATTGTTTGGGCGAACCAGTCCTGCCGAACCGTCTGTGATTTTGATCCGCAATTTGTAAAGGAGTGCGAATGAACTATTCACGTCTCGGGCTGGCGGCGCTTGGTGGCATGGTCGCGTCTTTTGCCTTTGGTTTCTTAGTGTTGTGGCTGGTGCCAGCTCTTATCAATGAAGGCCACAAGTACCCGGCCGTATTCCGACCTAAGGAAGAAATGATGAGTGTTATGCCGATTGGATTGGTCGCAACTTTCATCTCGATCCTGGTTGTCGCCATAATTTTCGCAATGATACATCAGGGCGAATCGGGCGCTGCGGCAGGTGCGCGCTTCGGCGTTCTCATTGGCATTTTCGTGGTTTGCGCATTTGTGCTGCACAACTACGTGAACCTGAACATCGGGCTGAAACTTGCTTTGGGACAAGCTGTGGCTTACTTCGTCCAGTGGACTATCATCGGCATAGTCATCGGTCTTATTTACAAACCCCTCGCTACACCATAATAGTTAATATATCTGTTTTGCGCCTTAAGCCTTGATTGTGGTTTTTAGCCATTGAGAAAGAGATAGCTTTGTTGGCTAATTCATTCCAGTGAAAGAGTCCTCACCCGCTTCGTTTGCGATCTTATCTAACTGGATAGCTCTCGTAATTCAACGCATTCGTACGCCCATTGTAATCCTAATGGGTGTACCTTTCGTATGGGCACATCAGTTCGAAGTTCCGGATGCTGGAAAGATAATCATTGCGTTCGTAAGGAGATGAATATGAAGCGAATCTATATCTTGATGTTTGTTCTGCTCGTGGCTGGATTTGTCCGTGGTGACGCAGGTGTTACGCGTGAACAAGATCCGCTCATCGTGAACTCAAAGACGATTGCACTGAAACTCGAAAACTCTCGTGTACGAGTTCTCGAGGCTGCTCTTAAACCTGGCGATAAGGAAAAGACTCATTCACATCCCGCGTATGTTATCTACGTCATTGAGGGTGGAAAGGTCCGCACCCATTCGTCAGATGGCGCTGTGACGGAAACGGAGTTCCGAACCGGCGACGTTATCTATCGTGATCCAGTAACGCACTGGGCCGAGAATATTGGCAACACAACAATCCGGCTCGAGCTTGTGGAACTTAAGAATTAGAGGTTTGGATTCTTCTGCTCAACGATAGGGACCGATCCACTAAGTGACACGAATTGCGATGACTAGTCAGGTGGTTCGCGGGGATTTGTGGATAGCTTTGCCGTCGGTAGGTGAAGACAATTCATGAAACCAAGCGAATCCAGTAGTATGGCGCCGCTGAGAGTCGACGGCTTGGGGCGCGAGTTTCGAACAACCTCTGGAGAGTCATGAGTTCCGTCATTCATTCTTTACCACCTGACAGTACTTTGCCGCCGCCTGAGATTGGCGACGCTTCGGCCTGGTACGGTCAGGATCTAAATGGACGCAGTGAATGCATCGCGCAGCTCTCCGCGGCCGAGATTGCCGAAGTGAAGATCGCGGTTAGTGAATTAGAAAATGAATCATCCATCGATCTTACGTCGATCAATAAAGGGGACTTCCCGCTTCCTACGCTGGGCCCACGCCTTCAGCTGTTACTGGAAGAGGTGCTCAATGGCCGCGGTTTCGTGCTGATCAAGGCACTGCCGGTCGAGGGTTGGACAAAACGCGAAGCGGCGATTGCTTTTCTCGGGATTGGGGCGCACCTCGGCAACTTACGAATGCAAAATGCCGGAGGTCACTTGCTTGGGCATGTTAGGGATCTTGGGCGCTCCAGCTTGGATCCCGAGACGCGGATTTACCAAACGCGTGAACGCCAAACTCACCACACTGACTCTTGCGACGTCGTTGGGCTGCTATGTCTGCGGGCAGCAAAATCGGGCGGCCTATCGAGCCTGGTATCATCCACCACGATCTTCAATGAAATGCGCCGCCGCCGGCCGGACCTCCTTAGAGTCTTGCTCGATCCTATTGAGACGGACCGACGTGGTGAGGTTCCTGAAGGTGGTAAACCTTATTTCTCCATTCCGGTCTTCAACTGGCACCAGGGACTAGTCTCGACGATCTATCAGAGACAATACATCGAGTCGGCCCGCCGATTTCCCGGGGTCGCACCGCTCGGTCCTCTGCAGGTACAGGCACTCGATCTGTTCGACGAACTGGCGAACGACCCGGGGCTGAACTTGATAATGGAGCTTCAACCGGGCGACATGCAGTTCGTGCACAACCATACTATTCTGCACGATCGAACCGCATTCGAGGATTTCCCGGAGCCTGAGCGCAAGCGCCACCTGTTGCGACTCTGGATAGCGCCGCCCAACGCGCGTCCTTTGCCCGAAGTTTACGCGGAGAGGTTCGGTTCAGTTACGCCGGGAGATCGAGGAGGCATCACGGTAGAAGGAGCGAAGGGCACCATACTGTTTGAGGGATGAAGGCCTAAGTCGTGAAATCCGGAAGTGGGATCTGGTTGCGCTGCTGGTCAATGTTACGGTGGGAGCGGGCATCCTTAGACTTCCGGCGGACGTGCAAAAGATCGTAGGAAACTACAGTCTGGCGGCGTTCGTCTTATGCGCGGTGATCATCGGTCTGATCGCTCTTTGCTTTGCCGAGGTGGGGAGCCGGTTTAGCGGTACTGGTGGCCCCTATCTCTACGCCAGCGAGACGTTCGGGCCCACGCTTGCCTTCCTGGTTGGATGGTTGATGTGGTTGACCAGGCTCGCTGGTTTCGCGACGCTCGCGCAGGTATTCATCGCATACCTTGGTTACTTTTGGCCGCCAGCCGAATCAGGGCTGCCCAGAGTTGCCATCATCACCGGGCTCGTGGTCACACTCACTGTTATTAATCTGATAGGCGTCAAAGAGTCTACTCGGGTCGGTAACATCTTCACCGTCAGTAAGCTGATCCCGTTGCTGGTGTTTGTTACCATGGGATTGTTCTTTCTCAGCCCGGCACATTTCACGCTGGGAGCAAGGCCAAGCCTGGGATCATTTTCGGCAGCGGTGTTCATACTGGTCTATGCGTTCTCTGGTTTTGAGGCGGTGCTGGTAAACTCCGGTGAGATCCGCCAACCTCAGCGCGTCATACCCTTTGCTTTGATTGTGGCACTAAGCGCGTCGGTCGTCCTTTTTCTGCTGATCCAAGTTATATGCATCGGTACGTTGCCTGAACTAGCGAACTCGCAAAGGCCGCTGGCTGACGCCAGCTACATTTTTCTGGGTGCTTTAGGGCCGAGAATGATCTCGGCCGGCGCGCTTATCGGAATCTTCGGAACGCTGAATGTAATAATGCTCGCCTGTACGCGACTGCCATTCGCAATGGCAGTACAAGGCCAACTTCCAAATTCCCTGGCGCTTGTTCACCGGCGATTTCGCACACCTCATGTATCCATCCTGTTTTGTGCGGCAGCGGTGCTTTTGCTTTCGCTGTCCGGCACGTTCCTCTACGCGTTGAAGGTCACCGTGATTACCAGGGTAATCGTGTACGCCAGCACTTGCGCGGCGCTGCCGGTGCTGCGGCGGCGAGCCAGGATGGCCGCGCCGGTTCGGACTGAAGAGAGTGGGCCGGGTTCATTTGAAGTGCCTGCTGGGATGTTGATTTCGACCGTCTGCGTAATCCTGTGTCTTTGGCTGTTGGCAAACAGCGGCTGGCGCGAGGCCCGCGACGTCGCCATAGCCGTGGCCATCGGCCTGGCCATCTACTCAGCTACTCGAGTAGGCCAAAGAGACGCGCGCCGGCGGCGTAAGTAGCGCGGGCTGCCAGCCTGCGCTGCGAGCTGGCAGCTCGCAGTACCACTAATCCGCAATCTCCAACCCGGCCTTTCGCAAGCCGTCAATTAGGTGCTCGCGCAACTCAGGGTCAAACCACTTCTCGAGAGTGTTGCGAATTGTAGTGCAGACGTCCGGCCGCAGTTTGAGCAAATCGCGAACGGCTTTACTTGCCGTTTCAGTTTCACCGAGCTGACCAGCTGCGGCAGCAACACCGGTGTGCATGCCCCAGTGGCCCGGTAAGTTTGCTTTGAGGATTAAGCCAAAAAAAGAAATCCGTTCCGCCCGTTTTCACCGCGGACGACATCATCTGATCGTTTTGAGCGACAAAGAAAAGTGCAGTTCCCTCAACTCAGTTCGCAGGAACGAGGCGGTGCAGTTCTTCGAACCAGTTCACAACGATCCTGATTTGTGCTGAAGCGTCTTCCTTCGGTGGACGAATCATCAGAAAACGCCCGCCACGCGGGTCGACGTCATAAGTCTCGCCGCTGTTGGAACGAAGATCGTAGACTTCATTGAACAAGCTACCTGGCGTGCTCGCGTGAAACGACGAGCGTGTCTCAACCTGGACAACTAACAACTGATTGTTCACCCGGTAATACAACTCCTTTCCATCTGGGGACCAGCGAGGCTCTTCGCCGCCGCCAGTCGAAATGGGCCAACGACCTCCCGAACCTACGAGTTCGCGAACATAGATTTCCGGTCTGCCACTCTCGTTTGACTGGTAAGCGAGCCAACGACCATCGGGCGAAGCGGCTGCGCCGAATTCGTTGAACTGCGTATTGATAAGTGCGGTTGGCTTCGCATCGGGCTTCAATACAATGGTGAAGATATTGGCGTCGGCGGTTTGCCTCTGGGTATCGAGCAAAGCTGTTTCGCCATCCGGCAAGATCGCTTTCAGATAAGCCTGATGCGTGATGGTGACGACCTTCTCCGCATCCTGGCTACCGTCAGCCGGTCTTCGGAGTATGGTGGTCTCGTCTGCGCCGGAATTTACTGAAGCGTAGTAGATGTATTTGCTGTCCGCCGACCAGACTGGTGTCGCGTTGATAGTGTTAAAGGTCAAGCGAGTAAGAGTTTCGCGCGCAAAGTCGTAAACCCAAACGTCGCCACTCATGCTGGATCCCTGGAGCAGTGCGACGCGCGACGCATCGGGTGAGATTCGCACGTCATTGAACTGACTGGGTGGTACGTTGACCACTGTAGGGTTACCCTTCTTGTCTACCCAGGTAAGGCTCCGCCCACCGGAAGTGCTGCTACCCGGAAGGTAGGCAAGAGTGCCGTCGTTGGAGATTGAGAAATGGACAGCTCCAGTGGTTTTGTCACCAGCAACGCCGACCAGGAGCGGCACCGGTTTTCCATTAACGGTCAAACTGTCGAGATTGAAACCTACGGCGTAGAGCACGCCGGCGCGGGCAAATACCAGGTGTCCTGTAGGAACATAGCGAGCAACGCTAGCACCCTGAAGAAGAATCTTTCGTTCTCCGGTAGCGAGAACTACGGCTTCAATGTTTGAGCTGTCGTAGTCATCGGGTTTGTCGAGTGACCCCACAGTGAAGATCACTGCTTTGCCGCCCGGCAACGCCTGCGGCCAACGATGCGTCCGTTCTTTCTTCGCCTCGTCGACTTTCGTGATTGCGCGTGCTTCGCCGCCGTTAGCGGAAATCTGAAACACACCACCAGTCGCATCCGGGGTATAGACCAATGAATCGTCGGTCATCCATGACACGCCTCGTGAATCACCGACCCTGGTCAGTGATACAACAGGTCCGTTTAGGGGGACCTTCTTCAATGTGAAGTCTGCGACGAATGCGATCCAGTGACCATCAGCCGAAAAACTGGCGTCCAGAGCGCCTTCAGTTCCGGCAATCATTTTTACGTCGTTGTCATCAAGCCGGCGCACGTACAGACGGGTAATACCGTCGCTGTTGGCCAGGAATGCCAGCATGGATCCGTCGGGAGACATGGTGAGCGCCGGGTAACGGATTAAGCTGAGCCCAGTCTTGTTCGCCGGCGCCACATCGAAACGAACAACCGGTAACGGAGTATTTCGGGTTCGGCGGAAAGCGACGAATGCTGCCAGACTAATCAGGCCAAGTGTCAGAATAGCCGCAATAACCATCCACAACCGGGAACTATTTAGCACCTTGCGACTGGTCCGATCGACCACCGTTGAAAGTGATGCGGTCGTCCTCGCGCCCGAGTCAGTCGAGTTGGCAGAAAGCGCCTCAATCGCAAATGCCAAATCACTCGCCGAATGAAAACGCTGTTCTGGAGTTTTCTCAAGACTGTGCTGGACCACACGTTCCAGGGCTGGTGATATGGCCGCGTTTGTAGTGGACAGATCAGGTGGATCCTCTTTAAGGATGGCGCTCATGGTTTCAGCCATCGAGTTCCGCTGAAAGGCACGCTTGCCGGAAAGCATTTCGTAGAAGACCGCACCAAAGGAAAAGATGTCGGAGCGTGCATCGGTGATCTGTCCGCGCAGTTGCTCCGGAGACATGTATCCAACCGTTCCCATCACTGTGCCGGGATCGGTATTTACCTTGCGCGTCGGCACTTCCGTCTGCGACTCGCTCGCTGTGATTGCAGCGGTCAGCTTTGCGAGACCGAAATCCAGTATCTTCACCCGGCCATCGTTGGTGACGAAGATGTTGTCGGGCTTGATGTCGCGGTGAACTATTCCTTTTTCATGAGCTGCGGCGAGACCACGAGCAATCTGTAACGCGTAGTCGACGGCTTTGCGTTGAGTCAGCGCCGTGCCGTTCATGCGTTCACGCAGCGTCTCGCCTTCTAATAATTCCGAAACGATGTATGGCGCACCATCGTGAACGCCAATGTGGTGGATGACTAGAATGTTTGGATGATTAAGTGCACCGGCTGCCTGCGCTTCCTGTTCAAAGCGATTCAGGCGTTCGGCATTCTCCGAAAGAGAAGCGGGCAGAACCTTGATTGCCACGTCGCGTCCGAGCTTACTATCGCGCGCACGCCAGACGACTCCCATGCCCCCTTCGCCGATCTTGGAGACAATCGTGTACTGAGCAATCGTCGTGTTGGGGGAAATTGTTTTGCTCAATGTATTATTTTTTGCTTAGGGCCTTGATCCGCAGATTACACCGATTTTGGAATAGTTGGACTTGCTTCGTTAAAAGCAAAAGTATCAGGACATGCCGTGCTCGCCGCGGGATGGAGACATTGGACCTTCAGGCATCGCCATGAGTTATTGCTCCGGTACACCGATTGGAGCAAATGCAGTTTCCATGCTTCTCCTCAAAGTTGTGATCACTAATTGGTCATTGTTTGAAGTGACGGCCACTCTTTACTTGCAAGGTTTTTTGAAATCAATAGCCAAAGCATGCGCTTCGGTAGATCCAATGTTCTCCAGTGCGTGCGTTACTGGATTACGCCAATGTGCTTCTCCAGCGCCACCAGTAATTTCTTCAGTTCTGCCATCAGGATAAGTTGTTCTCATTTTGGCATCGCCAAAGATGTATAGAACTCCCGATGTGTGCGTATGCATCGGCTCTTTTTCACCCGGTTTGAGGCGGTATTCCAATACTCGCACCTGCTCATTCTCAAGCAATACTTTGTAATACTGAGGTGATTGCTTGACGGGATCTTGCGCGGTTGTCTTCCCGGATGAAATAGCAAAGGCCAATGTTGTCGTTAAAGCTCCGATTGCAATACCTGCGGTCAAATGAATAACTCGTTTCATAAGCTACGCTCTCCTTGGAAAATGGAATCGCTGGAATCACTTACTTCCTGGCTATAGGTCTCGACACGATGCAGTGACCCGCGCCGAGCCGGGAACGATGCGATAGTGAGACAGCCTGTCGCCGCGGGACAGTTGTGCCATCCGTGCTCTTTTACGTGACCGCGACAGATTGCGCAAGATCAAAGTGAGAACCGCGACTCGACGCAGTTGGGTATCTTCAAATCTTTTGGCAGAATCTTGACTGTCCACGGTTCGGGGTGGGCCACAGGATTGGTACGGAATTCCAGCGGAACGCGCCTGATGTTGAAACTTTTGATCTGGAAAGCGAAGTGATTTGGAGTGTGCCGGAAGAGCGAAGGCGACGGCGCTTTGGATGTCAACTGAAGTTGTCGGACACATACAAATGACGATCACAATAACCGAAATTGAAACTCGTGACGTTCGCTTTCCAACATCACGCACCTTAGATGGCTCAGACGCCGTGAACGTCGATCCTGATTACTCCGCCGCTTACGTGATTCTGCGCACGAATAGTCCCGGTCTTGAGGGGCATGGACTCACCTTCACCAACGGCCGTGGCAACGATGTAGCGTGCGCGGCGATCGAGGCGCTGGGTCCTCGGGTCAAAGGACGAACCCTCGAATCGATTACCGCGGATATGTCCGGGTTCTGGTACTCGCTCGCGGGCGACACGCAACTCCGCTGGCTTGGGCCTGAAAAGGGCGTGATTCATCTGGCCACCGGCGCACTGGTCAATGCGGTCTGGGATCTCTACGCGAAAGCCGAAGGCAAGCCGCTGTGGAAACTTCTCGTTGACATGACGCCGGAAGAGCTCGTCTCAGCGATTCCTTTTCGTTACATCACGGACGCGTTGACGAGCGAAGACGCGTTGGGGATTTTGCGCCGGCTGGAGCCCACAAAGTCTCAGCGCGAAGTTGAGATGCGCGAGCGCGGCTATCCTGCCTACACAACTTCCGCCGGGTGGCTCGGTTACTCAGACGAAAAGATTCGCCGGCTGGTGCGCGAAGGGATCGACAAAGGCTGGACGCACTTCAAGATGAAAGTCGGCGCCAACCTTGACGACGACTTGCGCCGCGCGCAACTCATACGCGACGAAATCGGCCCGGCGCGGACGCTGATGATGGACGCGAACCAGGTTTGGGATGTAGGCCAGGCGATCGAATGGATGAAAGAGTTGGCGCGCTTCAAGCCGCTATGGATCGAAGAGCCAACCAGTCCCGATGATGTGCTTGGACACGCGGCAATAGCGCGAGCGGTCGCACCGATCGGGGTAGCCACCGGCGAAGCCTGCCATAATCGCGTGATGTTCAAGCAATTTCTGCAGGCAAAGGCTCTGAGTTTTTGCCAGGTTGATAGCTGCCGGCTCGGGGGCGTTAACGAAGTGCTGGCCGTTTTGTTACTGGCCGCAAAGTTTGGCGTACCTGTCTGTCCGCATGCCGGCGGTGTTGGTCTGTGCGAATACGTGCAACATCTTTCGATCTTCGATTACATCGCGGTGAGCGGCTCGCTCGAAAACCGTCGCGTTGAATTTGTCGACCATTTACATGAGCACTTTGTTTATCCGGTGGAAGTTCGCGCGGGGAACTATCTAGCGCCGCTCGCACCCGGGTACAGCATCGAGATGAAAGCAGAGTCGATCAAGCAATACGAGTTTCCGAGTGGAGTGGTGTGGAAACAATAAGAAGGACCACGGATGACCACGGATGAACACGGATAGGCGCAGATTAGAAATTTCCTCTTCTTATCCGTGTATCTCCGTGTTCATCTGTGGTTCATAAGTATGGAGCGCGGACATCCTGTCCGCCAGCATGCGTAGCATGCTCTTGTTCACCCGCATGAACCAGTCTATCGTTTGTTCGCGCTGCCGCCCTCCATCCCCACGCAATACCAACTCCCTGGTCGTCTCGCAAAAGACGCACCGAATGCAGAACTTTAGTGAGGAATGAGTAAACTTTCGGAAAGGACAGATAATATGAAGAAGATAATCGGCCTGCTCATCATCTTAACTGCACTACTGTTTTCCTTCAGCTGTTCAAAGACCGGACAGCAATCCGGCAAGAAATTCACTATCGCCGTGATTCCCAAAGGCACAACTCATGAGTTTTGGAAGAGCATTCATGCCGGCGCCGACAAGGCTGCGAGTGAATACACCGCGCAGGGGACGAATGTCGAAATCATCTGGAAGGGCCCACTGCGCGAGGACGAGCGCGAAGGACAGATTCAAGTAGTCGAAGGTTTCATCAGTCAGGGGATTAGCGGTATTGTTCTGGCTCCGCTCGACGACCGGGCCTTGACTCGTCCGGTCGAAGAAGCGAAACGCGCGAACATTCCCACAGTCATTATTGATTCCGGCTTACAGTCCGATCAGATCGTCAGTTTTGTGGCGACGGACAATTTGAAAGGCGGAACACTGGCCGCTGATCGGCTTGGTGAATTGATGAGCGGCAAAGGCAAAATTCTAATGCTGCGTTATCAGGAGGGATCGGCTAGTACTGAGCAGCGTGAGGCCGGCTTCATGCAAGAGATGAAGGCGAAGTTTCCCGGTATCGAGGTGGTCTCGTCGAACCAGTTCGCCGGCCCGACGCGAGACACGGCCAAGGCCGCTTCGGAAAATCTTCTTAATCGTTTCGGCAACGACATTCAGGGTATTTTCACGCCGAACGAATCGTCGACCACCGGCATGTTGCTCGCTCTGCAGGACATGAAACTGGCAGGCAAGGTGATGTTTGTCGGCTTTGATTCCAGTCCGAGCTTTGTTGAGGCGATGCGCAACAAACAGATGCATGGGACGGTCCTGCAGAGTCCTTTTAATATGGGTTATCTCGGTGTGAAGACGATGGTGGATTCTCTGTTGGGTAAACCGGTTGAGAAGCGGATAGATACCGGAGTAGCGCTGGTTACTCCTGACAACCTGGATGACCCAAAGATTAGAGAGTTACTGCAACCTCCGGTGAAGTAGCTTCGGCGTACACGTTGAAACAGATGTAGATAAACCGCAAGGCGGTTTGGGCCTCCAGCCCAACGTTGACGCGCAGCGTCTACGTTGGGATCAGAGGTTAGTATTGTATCAACCCTGAAAGGGTTGTGTAGTCGCAACCCTTTCAGGGTTGCAAGATGAATCAAACGGCTTTCCCAGGGTGGCCGCTGCGCGGCAACCCTGGGCTTTGGGAAGCAATTGCTTCGCGGTTGAGTGCCACAACCAAGACAATGACTGTTCTCGCCTTATCTGATGTGGCCAAGCGATTTGGTCCCACGATCGCGCTTGACGGCGTGAACCTCCAACTACGCCGCGGTGAAGTGCATGCTCTTATCGGTGAGAACGGCGCCGGTAAAAGCACTTTGATGAATATTCTCGCGGGGGCTCTTCATCCTGACCGCGGACGCCTGGAAATTGACGGTCAAGTCTATTCGCCTGCCTCTCCGCTCGACGCGCGTGAACGTGGCATCGCACTTATTCATCAGGAACTTTCATTGGCGCCTCACCTGACCGTGGCAGAGAACATCCTCATGGGCCTCGAGCCGGCGCGCTGGGGCTGGCTTAACCGTGAAGCCGCGCGCAGGAAGTCGCTCGAAGTGCTCGAGAGTTTTCATCATCCTGAGATCCGCCCCGATCGTCGCGTCGCTGACTTACCTCTCGCGGCGCGGCAAGTGGTTGAGATATGCCGGGCCGTTGCCGCGCGAGCCAATATCATTCTGATGGACGAACCCACGAGCAGTCTCCCGCGCGACGATGTGGAGCATCTGTTCGCCCTCATCCACCGTTTGCGTGATGAGGGAATAAGCATCATTTACATCAGTCACTTTCTTGACGAGATCCGCGAGATCGCGGACAGCTATACCGTGCTCAGAGACGGCCGGAGCGTGAGCAGCGGCGCACTCGCTGCAGTGAGCAACGGGGAACTAATCGTGCAGATGGTCGGGAGGCCGGTAGAAAATCTCTTCCCAGCACGCGAACGATTGCGTGGCGATCAGGTGTTGCTTGAAGTGCGCGATCTCAGCGCACCGCCTCATCTGCGGGAGGCCGGCTTTAGTCTGCACGCTGGTGAAATCCTGGGCGTCGCAGGTTTGATGGGCTCGGGCCGCACAGAAATGGTGCGCGCTATCTTTGGCCTTGATTCAGCACAGTCCGGAAAGTTTAAGCTGCGCTCGAAGACGATCACTGCACGCGGGGGCTCGCCAACAGTTCGCCTGTCGCAGGGGTTGGGATACCTGAGCGAAGACCGCCAGGGCGAGGGGCTGGCCCCGGCGCTTTCTATTGCCGACAACACTACCATGACGCGGTTCGCTTCATGCGCTCGCTGGGGTTGGCTCGACCATACGGCCCAACGCAAACAAACTGACGCGTGGATCAGGCAGCTCGCGATCAAATCACGCAATCCCCTTCAGGCGGCGCGTACTCTCTCTGGCGGCAATCAGCAGAAGGTGGCGCTGGCGCGCTTGCTGCATCAGAACGCCGATGTGCTGCTGCTCGACGAACCAACACGTGGAATAGATATCGGGAGCAAGGCCCAAATCTACGAAGCCATCGCGCAGTGCGCTAGTGAACAGAAGGCTGTGCTGATGGTCAGTTCCTATCTTCCCGAACTCTTCGGAATGTGTGACCGGATCGCGGTGATGAGCCGCGGCAAGCTAACGCCGGCACGCGCGGTGGAAAACTGGACGCCTGAGACTGTCATGCTCGCGGCAATCGGCGGAGAAGAATTACCAGCAGCCGGCAACGCCGTGCCGTCAGCTCATGTCATAAGCGAGGGACAATAACCACGTGCCCACGATACCAGCAAAGGTCGAGGCAGCTTCAGCCGGTCCGGCGCTGCTGAATGTTTGGCTGGCGAGACTGGGTCCGTTCATCGGATTAATCCTGGTGATTGCTGTCTTCGCCCTCTTGACAGAGTCGCCAGGGCGCTACCTTTCGCCTTTCAATCTGCGGATAGTGCTGGCTCAAACGGTTATTGTGGCGCTCGGCGCTATTGGAATGACGATGATCATCGTCAGTGGCGGAATAGATCTTTCGGTTGGTTCGATCATCGCTCTATCGAGTGTGGCGACGGCGCTGGTGCTGAGCGCGGGTTATCCGCCAACTATCGCGGTAATAGTCGGCGTATTAGCAGGCGGCCTGGTCGGACTGGCCAATGGATTGGTCATTACGGGTTTACGGGTAGTGCCTTTTATCGCCACGCTCGGCATGCTCGGCATAGCGAGGGGCGTGGCGAAGTGGATAGCCGGGCAACAGACCGTCAACGTCCCGCAAACCTGGGTCAACGAACTGGCCGTAACTTTCCCGACTCCATCATGGCTACTGCTCGCGCCGGGCGTCTGGGTTGCGTTAGTGCTGTCAATCATGACGGCGGTGGTCTTACGCAACACTGTTTTCGGCCGGCGCGTTTTCGCGCTGGGCTCGAACGAAGCGGCCGCACGCGCTTGTGGCATACCCGTCCCACGTCTCAAGCTTTGGATCTACTCACTGGCCGGACTCTACTTTGGGCTTGCCGGCGTAATGCAGATGTCGCGCCTCAGGCAGGGCGACCCAACTGTGGCGGTGGGCGCCGAACTCGACATCATCGCAGCGGTGGTGATCGGTGGTGGCAGTTTGTCGGGCGGGGAAGGGAGCATCCTGGGGTCCATCATCGGCGCGCTGATAATGGCTTTTCTCCGCAACGGCTGTCAGCAAATGGGCTGGGCCAACTATATCCAGGAGATCATCATCGGCGCAACCATCGTCATCGCGGTTGCTATTGATCGTTTCCGTCATGCGCGTACTTACACCTGAGTTGTTTGTTTTGGTATGTGATGGCAAGCGACTCAAACTGCCTGATGCAAATCGCCGGCGGCCTGAGCCGGGCGAGTTCGCCGGTTAAGACAATGCATCTGACGGAACTGTTCGCGAAGCAGTGAGACCGCTTGTTGAGAGTCGGGCTACTGCTGCGGGCTGGCAGCCCGCAGTACGACAGGCAGCCCGCAGTATGACAGGCTGCCAGCCTGTCGCAGCTGAGCAAACAAGTCCGCCGCTTCTAACCTATTGATATGACGCTTCCGAACCATAATCTGACCCAACGTTCGCACGCCGCGCTGGGCAATGACGTTCTCCAGGGCGCTCTAAAAAGCGCGACAGTATCGGCGTGCACGGACCGAAAGAGTTGCACGTGATCATTCTTGATTAGCAGAGCCCTGAGGTCGGTAGCGACCGGGTCTCAATCCACGCCATGGTCGAGTTTGTCGGAAAATAACCCGGTCGCTACCGCTCCCGGTTCTGACCTCATCACCGCAGAGACGCCGAGGTCGCAGAGACCGCGCAGAGAAAACCACAATTCGGATAGGAACCGCTTGAGCTCTTTCCCCCCTTGACACCTGACGGAAACTCCATAGAATACGAACGTTCGTTTTTGTAAGCTATGCCTAAACTGACTGAGAAGGCGGTCGAGCGCCGCAAGGGCCGCATCGAAGACGCCGCTAAACAGCTCTTTATCAGACAGGGGTTTCATGCCACGTCGATGCGCAAGATCGCTTCGCGGGCCGGCACCTCGCTGGGCAACCTTTATAACTATTATCCGACGAAAGAGGCGATCCTTGGTTCGATAATTTCGAAATATCAGAAGGTTGTCGATGAGCGGTTGCGTTCGATGTTTGATGAGATCAGGGACCCTTTGAGTCCGGAGGACCTCAAACGGTTTGCCCGTTTGGTCAAGCAGATGGTCAACGAGCACCACGATTTTTGGTTGTTGATGTATATCGACGTGCTCGAGTTTGAGAACCTGCATTTTCGCAAGATGTTTGAAAATCTGGCCCTTAAAATGCGGCACCGTTTTGCCAGGTCCTTTGAAGATCTGCGGAAGAGCGGTGCGTTACACCACGGGGTTGACCCGGCGATTGGTTTTACCGCTGCTTACATGCAATTTTTCAATTACTTCATCGTGGAGAAGCTGTTCGGTGGAAACCGGCATCTGGGCATTAGTGACGAACAGGTGATTACTCACCTGACCGATATTTATTCTCGAGGACTATTGCGGTCAACGAACCATCGACCTCCGGCTGGAACGAAACAAAGGACTAAGCCGTCTCTCCGCGGCCGCAAACGCATCAACAGGTAATCAGAGGTAGGTCGGGAAGGCTTTTGAAGGTTGACTCCTTAAAAAACGGACGTTCGTGTTTTTAGGGAAATGCAGTACAGGCCAGGCACAGAAGCCCCGGGGAAGTTTCTTAATCAATGAACTCGCTAAGCGTACAGGATATTTTCAGAGTCACCAGGGAGGCGCGAGGGCGCATCTCGGGCGATGGAGTTGAGTTGGCATTTGGTTATTGGCCAGGACGCGGCCGGCCGGTAATAGCGATTCACGGATTAACGGCTACCTATATCAGCTATATCGGCGTGGCGGAGCGATTGGCCGGCAGGCGGCCGCTGTTTGCGCTCGATTTACGCGGGCGAGGTGACTCCGATAAACCTGAAGGGCCGTATGGAATGGCGCAGCACGCCCGCGATGTGGGCGCGGCAATGCAAACACTTGGCTATGGCCCGTGTGTGATCGTTGGCCACTCGATGGGAGCTTTCGTGGCGACCGCGCTGGCGGCGCAAAACCCGGAACTCGTCGGCGGCATAATCATGATCGACGGAGGCTATGTTCCTGATTTGCCGGTGGGAGTTGACTCGTCACAAATGCTCGATGCAACGCTGGCGCTGCGAATCGCGCAGCTTACTCGAACTTACGATTCGAGAGAGGCGTTCCTGGAGTTCTGGCGCAGTCAACCAAATTTTCCGCCCGCGGATTGGAATTCCTGGACCGAAGCATTTTTGAATAACGAAGTTGCCGGCGAAACCACGGTGCAGCCCAAAGCTTCCGCCGATGCAGTACGGATTGACGTCGCAGAAGCGTTCAAGCGAGATGAGATTATCGAGCGATTGAAATCCTTACGAGTTCCCGTGCTGCTCTTGCGCGCCGAAAGAGGCTTGGAGCCGAAGCAGCCGCCGATTTATCCGGATTCGATGATGCCATTGTTTCGGGAATGCGTTCCCGAAATGAAAGCGGAAATGATTTCCGGCACGACGCATTTCACCATCACGCTCGGAGCACGCGGTGCTTCCAGAGTCGCCGATTTGATCGTCGAATTTGCTGAGACTTGCGAGAAGTAATGAATTTCAAACGGATCATCATTTCAGTGATCGCGCTCACGTTTGTAACTACGACGGCCTACGGCGGCAGTTGGGTTAGCGGCACGGTCAAGAATTCTTCCGGCGCGCTTGATTATAAATTGTGGGTGGCATCTGCGTACCGCAAGGAAAAGGCAGCGTCGCTGGTAGTGCTGCTGCACGGCTGTACTCAGAAGGCCGAAGACCTGGCCGGCCTGTCCGGGATGAATGATCTCGCCGACAAGGATAATTTTCTGGTCGTTTACCCCGAACAAAGCGCTACGGCCAATCCGCTAAGATGTTGGAACTGGTTTGACCCAAAGAATCAATCGCGCGATACCGGTGAGCCTTCGCTCATTGCAGCCATCGTTCAGGATATTCGTTCCAAATACAGTATTGAGAGCAAAGACGTTTATGTGGCCGGGATATCGGCCGGCGGCGCGATGGCTGTGGTTATGGTCGCGGCCTATCCCGAAGCTTTCGCAGGACTCGGCGTTATTGCCGGAGCTGAGTACAAAGCCGCCACCAGCGTGCAGGCTGGGCTGGCTGCGATGAAGCAAGGTGGTCCCGATCCGAATCAGCAGGGCCTGCTTGCGTTTCGGGCAATCCAGAAAAGTTTGGGTGAATCGAAAAGGCGAATTCCCGTGATCGCCTTCCAGGGAATGAAAGATCCGTATGTGAGCCCGCTCAATACGGACCAGCTGATAGCTCAATGGGCGCAGACAAACGATTACCTTGACGATGGCAAGGACAATGATAGCGTCTCAATCCAATCGCCCAAAGAAACAAAAGGCTCGGTTCCGAACGGCTACAGCTTTACCAAATATAGTTTTTACGACGGCACGAAACGGTTGTTGATGGAAAAGTGGTTAGTCGAGGAACTCGGTCATGCCTGGCCCGGGAGCCTGATTACGAATCAGTTTGCCGATCCAAAAGGACCGAACGCCACCGCAGAGATGTGGCGATTCTTCCGGGAAACGAGTGCGAAGACAATAGGAGGGAGCAAGTGAACGTCGGTTCTCTCCTCGCCAGACACGCGCAGTATCGTCCGCAGCACACGGCGGTTGTGTTCGATGATCGTCGGCTGAGTTTTCTGGAATTTAACCAGCGGGTCAATCGACTTGCCAATGCACTGCTCAATCTGGGCGTGAGTAAAGGGGATAAGGTCGCGACGATCTTACCGAATTGTTTGGAGTTACTTGAGAGCTACTGGGCGATAGTAAAGATTGGCGCCGTGATTGTGCCGCTCAGCCAATTGCTGCGCGGCCAGGGACTGCTGAACCTGCTGCGGGATTCCGATACTTCGACGGTAATCACAAGCTCCTGCATCGCTGGTGAGTTGAATTCCATCAAGTCAGAACTCGAGAAGATTTCAGCAGATCGGTACATCTCAATCGATGATGCCGAAGGTTTTCAAACCTACGGTACGTTGCTTGAAGCAGCCGGAGACGAAGAGCCGCCAAAGATAGAAATTGGCGACGACGATCCATTCAACATTATTTACAGCAGCGGCACGACCGGGCTTCCCAAAGGCATCGTGCACACGCACTACATTCGGGCTATGTATTGCACGATGTTCGCTTCTTCATTTCGCATGCGTCCGGAAAGTGTCGTGATTCATGCCGGCTCGATCGTCTTTAACGGCGCGTTTGTCATGCTGATGCCGGCGTTGTTTCTGGGCGCCAGTTACGTGCTGCTCAAACATTTCGATCCCGAAACTTTCATAGCCACGATCGAGCGGGAACGCGCGACGCACGTGATGATGGTGCCGTCGCAAATCATCGCGCTGCTGAATTCGCCGGCTTTCCGGCCTGAACGCTTGCGCTCAATGGAAGCCATTTGCTCAGTCGGCGCGCCGCTTCATCGTGAGCACAAAGATAAGTTGACCCGGATGCTGCCGGGCCGCTTTTACGAACTGTACGGTTTGACGGAAGGATTCATCACGATACTCGACAAAAACGATTATGCGGCCAAGCCCGATTCGGTGGGCGTGCCCATCGCTTTTTCGGAAATGCGAATCATCAATGGCGAAGGACGCGATGCGGTTGCCGGCGAGGTCGGTGAGATTGTCGGATGCAGTCCGGCGCTGATGCCGGGTTATTACAAGCAGCCTGAACTGACGGCGGAGGCCGTTGTCGATGGTTGGCTGCACACGGGCGACCTTGGCTACATCGATAGGGACGGTTTTCTTTACCTCGTCGACCGCAAGAAAGATCTGATCATCTCCGGCGGCATAAACGTCTTTCCCAAAGATATCGAAGAGATCATCGTGCAGCATCCCTCGGTGCGCGAAGTGGCGGTCTTTGGGATTCCCAGCGAAAAGTGGGGCGAGACTCCGGTTGCCGCTGTCATCCTTCACGTATCAGGAGAAATCGGCGAAGGAGCATTGTGCGAATGGATCAACGATCGTGTGGACGGGAAACATCAGCGCGTTTCCGCGGTCGTGTTGATGGAGGATTTTCCGCGCAGCGCTGCGGGCAAGACGCTCAAACGCGAGATGCGTGAGCCTTACTGGGCAGGCCGCGCGGCGCGCATTTAACTGAAGTGAAAAGCTCGAAGGCCAGGCTGGCCTAGGGCCGGCGAGGTGAATACCAGCCCATGATCAGTGCAACGGTCGAAATTGAAGGTAAGAGAATCAAGATCGGAGTCAATGAAGATTTAATCGCAGCGGCGGAGCATACGATTTCGCTCGCTTTAGAACACCGGAAGAAGGCGCCGGTGCGGTTTACCTGCTTTGCCTGCCTGAGTCGAATTACATCAGCGGCGAGACTCTGGCATGCAGTGGCGGTTCATGATGAAAAGCAGTTCTCTCAATAACGGAGGTTCAAACCAATGACTTGGAATAGAAGATTAGTGAGTGTCTTTGCGATCACTTTGATTGCCGGTTTAGCGAGCGTAGCAGGGGCGCAAGTGACAACCGGAACAATCAGCGGCACGGCGACCGACCCCAACGGCGCGGTCGTAGCGGGCGCAAACGTGAAGGCAAACAACTTGGCCACGGATGCGACGCGAACGACAAGTTCCGATAGCGACGGACATTTTGTCTTTACTTTTCTAAGCCCCGGGCGCTATCGCGTTGAAGTTACCGCGCAAGGTTTTCAAACCTATCAGGCGGAGCTGGTAGTAAATATTACCCAGACGACCAGCGTTGACGCGCGACTCAACCTGGCGGGGACTAGTGCGACAGTCATGGTAGCGACCGAGGCGCCAGTCTTGCAGGCTGAGACCTCGCAAAGCGGCCAGGTGATCGAGAGCGGAACCATTCGCCAACTGCCGCTGTCGACCAGGAACTTTCAACAGCTCCTGGTGCTGCAGGCCGGCGCGCAATCTTCAGTTCCGAACAGCACGGATTTAGGCCGGGGCGACACCGCGTTCAGCGTCAACGGACAGCGCACGACCAGTAACAGCGTTAAGATCAACGGTGTCGACGCTAACTCGATCGGGACTAACTCAACTCCCAATCTGGCGGTGCCGAGCACCGAAAGCCTGCAGGAGTTCATCGTCCAGACTTCGCTTTACGACGCGTCCAATGGGCGCAATGCGGGCGGCAACGTCGAAGCTGTGACGCGTTCCGGCGGCAATGATTTTCATGGAAATGTCTTTTACTTCCTGCGAAACAAGGCTCTCAACGCGAACGAGCCATTTATCAAAGCCCGCGGTCTGGAACGTCCGATTTTGACGCGCAACCAATTCGGCGGAACACTCGGAGGCAGGATTGTTCGCGACAAAGCGTTCTTCTTCGTTTCGTATCAAGGCACGCGCGAACGCAATGGTCTTTCGCTTTCCAACAGTCTAACTTTTCCATCGGTTCCGGCGGGCTTGCGCGATGACAACCGGACCGCGGCGGCGCTGGCGACAACCTTTGGACTGCCGGTGGCAAGTATCAGTCAGGTGGCGGTGAATATTCTGAACGCCAAGCTGCCCGACGGCCAGTTTGCAATCCCCTCGTCGGGAATAGCGGGAGCGAGTGGAGCAGCGGCGCGAATACCGACTTCCGTCGTGCAATCAGGGGTCTCTCGTTTTACGGAAAATCAATTCAATGCAAATCTCGATTTCAACTTTACCAATACACATTCGTTGTCGAGCAAATTGTTCTATGCCAAAAACCCGTCGGTTCAGGCTATCTATAATTTTGCCGGAACGGGAAATCGGCTCGAAGGTCAGCCAGTCAATCAACTAATTGGTTTTGGCGGTAACATACCAATCACGCAAATTCTGTATTCGTTGACTGACAACTACGCCGTCAGCTCGAGGATCAGTAATCAGGCGCGGTTCGGCATCAACTCGATAGAAGCGACCAGCACGCCGCAAGAACCGTTCACTGCAGCGCAACTCGGCATCACTTCGCCGTTCGCCAGTCTCTATCCCGGAGCCCCAACAATTCAGGTTGCGGGTGCGGATGCCTCTTTCTTCTTTGGCTCGTCACCGCTGGGCGATCAGCATTCCAAGATTGATGCATGGACCGCGCAGGACACCGTTTCAATTGTAGCGGGTAAACACCGCATCCGCGTCGGTGGAGAGTACCGTCACTCGGCCCTGGATTTTTATTTCAATGCGTTTACACGTGGACAGTTGATCTTCACCAGCTTCAATAACCTCTTGATTGGCAACGGTGTCTCGATTCTGGGCTCGGGTGTTTTTGATCGTCATTACACCGTGAAAGATCTCGCCGCGTTTGTTCAGGACGATTACAAAGTCAACAACCGTCTGACGCTGAACCTCGGTTTGCGGTACGACTATTTTGGACTACCTGTTGATTCAAGAGGGCGGCTGGTGAATTTCCTGCCCGATCAATTTCGCGTGGGCGCGCCTCCGAATGGAATCGTGCAAGCGTCAGGCGGGCAACTTCCGGGAGTTCCGACCGTAGATAAGACGCTGGTTCCGACCGACAAGAACAACTTTGCGCCGCGTGTGGGTTTTGCTCTTCGGGCCGACAACGCAGGGAAGATCATCATCCGCGGCGGCTACGGGGTTTACTACGACCGTTTCTCGACTCGGTTCATCAACACCCAACTCTTCAATTTTCCGTACCTGGCTTTAGGCGTGGGTTTGCCGGGCATCTTGCGAACGTTTGCTGATCCGTTCGTGCCGCTTCCGCTGCCTTCGACGTTCCCAACCGCAGCCACAATTCCGTCGGTGTTGTCACCGCTCGCTCCATTTGTCGGCGTGCCGGTCAGCGGAGTTTATGTTGACCCGAACTTGAGTACGCCTTACGTCCAGCAGTTCAACTTGGGCGTGCAATGGGAATTTGCCAAGAACACAGTTTTGGAAGTTGGCTACGTCGGAAACAAGGGGACCAAGCTGCTACAGCTAATCAACGTCAATCAACCGATCTACGCGCCGGCGACCAACAGCTTTGTGACGCGCCTCGCGGCGGGATCGATTTTGTCTACCAACAAGAATGTCACCGGTGGCGTGCATCAGGTGCAAACGTCGTCCAACTCGAGATACAACTCACTGCAGGCAACATTGACGCGCCGTTTTTCGCAGGGCCTGCAACTAACCGCCGCGTACACCTTCGGTCGTTCCTATGATTATTACAACGGGACTCCGGTTAATGAGTTGGCCAGTCTAGCGGGCGACCAATATGACTGGAAAAGGAATTACGGCCGGTCGGACTTTAATCGCGAACACCGCCTGGTAATCAGCGGCGCTTACGACTTGCCGAAATCCAAGTCCGGTTCCGGCACGGCCCGCGCGCTTCTGAACAATTGGCAGATCGCCGGCATCGCAGTTTTCCAGTCGGGCCTGCCATTCTCGATCATCGATAATCCCGGCAACGCGGTCTTCAGCCGGGCCAACTTCAATCCATCGTTCACGGGACAGGTTCAGTGCAGCGGCTCAGTCTCCAGTTGCCTGACTAGCTATTTCAACCAGGCCGCATTCGTAATTTCGCGTCCACGGCTCGATAACACCGGCGTCGGCGTAGTCAACAATCCGACATTCGATCCGGCCAATCCCTTTGGCAACACGCCGCGGAACTTCCTGACTGGTCCGGGGCAAAAGAACGTCGACATTTCGCTGATCAAATTTATTCCGATCAACGAGCGGTTTCGCGGCGAGGCCCGAGTGGAATTGTTCAATGCCTTCAACTGGGTCAACTACGCCAATCCGGTTAACAACATCGCGATTGCGTCGTTCGGGAAAATTATTTCTGCGAGCACGGGACCGCGCGTAATTCAGTTTGCTTTCAAAGTGAACTTTTAGGAACGAAGTAAGCCAGAGAGGCACGGCGTAGGAACATTCGAAGTTAGTGCGGGTGGTCCTTGGTTCCTTCGCTGTGCCTCTCCGGCGTCTATGTCATACTTTCAAGGTCATACTTTCAAGCAAATGCCACAACTGACTCTTGGTGACGTCGATCTCCACTACGAAGTTCACGGACAGGGTGAGCCGCTGGTGCTCATTGCCGGCTTTGCCGCGGGTGCCTGGACCTGGTTCAAACAAGTCGCGGCGTTTGCCGAGCATTTTCGGGTAATAACTTTCGATCCTCGCGGCATCGGTAAGTCAGATTATTCCGCGCGTCCATCGGATATGCGCCTGATGGCCGATGACGTGGCGGGTTTGCTGCGGGGCTTGGCGATTGAAAGCGCACACATCCTGGGGGCGTCGTTTGGAGGATTTGTGGCGCAGGAGTTCGCCCTCGCCTATCCCGAGATGACGCGCAATTTGGTTTTGTGTTGCACGAGCTTTGGCGGTCCGAATCATGTGGCGCCCGCAACCGAGACGCTGACGGCCCTGATCTCGGGTGACGGATTCAATACCGAAGATCGCGTCAGGCGCAATCTGATGCCGGCTTTCTCGCCTGACTTTGCGTGTGACCATTCAACAGAGGTTGAGCAGACCGTAAAGTTGCGAATGGCGAACCCGGTTTCTGAGGAAACCTATCGGGCCCAGTTGATGGCCGCATTAGGATTCAATGCTGAGCCGAGATTGCCGGCGATCAAATCTCCGACTCTTATCGTCAGCGGAGGCGCTGACGCGATCGTTCCGGCGCAAAACTCCCAAAATCTCGCGGCAAAGATCCCGGGCTCGCAACTGCTGATCGTTGAGGGTGGCAGTCATCTATTTTTTATTGAGCGGCCCGAAGATTTCAATCGAATCATAATCGAGTTTCTTAAGCAGAGCTGATAATGACCTACGCGCGCATCATCGGCACAGGCTCCTACGTTCCTGAAAAAGTGCTGACCAACGATGATCTGAGCCGCATGCTGGGCGAAGACATTGACGAGTTCGTTTCTCAAGTCATCGGAATTAGCGAGCGTCACGTCTGCGCCGACAACGAAAGCACGGCTGACCTGGCCACCGCGGCCAGCAGGAAGGCTTTGCAGGCGGCGGACATGTCCCCGGAAGATCTGGATCTAATCGTTCTTGCGACCGACACGCCTGAACACCTCTCGCCGGCAACCTCGGTGGTGGTCCAGCATCGCATCGGAGCGAAGAACGCGGGCACGTTTGATGTCAGTTGCGCCTGCGCGGGCTTTGTGACGGCGCTGGACGCGGCGTCGAAGTACATCATCGCCGATCCGGCATACAGAAATGTTCTTGTAATCGGCGCCTACGCGATGAGCAAGTACATCGATTGGAAGGACAAGAAAACTGCGACGATCTTTGCCGATGGCGCAGGCGCCGTCGTCTTGCAAGCGAGCGACGAAGGGCCGGGATTTCTTGCCTCAAAGCTGATTGCCAATGGCAGTTTCTCAGATTACATGGGCATCTACGCCGGCGGCACACGGATGCCGATAACGGAAGAAGTGCTGCGCGAAGGCCGTTGGACCAAAGTGCGCTTTGCGCGGAAGTATCCGCCGGAAGTGAATATCGAAGGCTGGCCCAGGATTATTCATGAGGTGCTCAAGAAAAGCAGCCTTACCGTCGACGACGTGGCGCTCTTTCTCTTCACTCAGGTAAATTTGAGCACGATCAAAGAGGTCATGAAGATTCTCGAGGCGCCGATGGAGCGCACGCATACAATCATGCAGAAGTGGGGCTATACGGGATCTGCATGCATTCCGATGGTGCTCGATGACGCTGTCCGTGCAGGCAAATTGAAGCGCAGCGATAACGTGATTATGTGCGCTTCAGGCGGCGGTCTAAACATGGCGTGCGTTGCGTTTCGCTGGTAAGCGTCAGAACCGCCTTGTGGCGGGCGGTTGATCTTAGGTATCGCTCAGCTTTCGACTATCCAGGTTCAACCGTCCGCTACCGCGGGCGGTTCTGACCGGACAATCCGAGATGAACTACCCGAACATCTATTCCTTATTCATCGATCGAGTAAAGACGTTTCGCGCGCGCCAGGCCGGTTTGCCACGCGATGTCTTCTACTATCGCCGCGATGAACAATGGCAAGGGATTTCGTGGAATCGTTTCGATGAGGAAGCGCATGACTTTGCCACGGCCTTATTGTCGCTGGGCTTAAAGAAGGGTGATTCAGTCGCGATTCTGATGGGCAATGTGCCCGAGTGGCCGATCAGCGACATCGGCACTATCGCCGCCGGCGGTGTGGGCGTCGGATTGTATCCCACGAGTTCCGCCGAACAGTGTCAATACATCATCAACCATTCGGATGCGGAGTTCGTGTTGGTCGACACCGCAAGCCAGCTGGAAAAAGTCCTCAGTGTCCGGACGCAATTACCAAAGGTCAAAGCGATCATCGTGCTTGACGAATCCGCTGCCGGCCAGTCAGAACAAGTCTTGAATTACCGGGAACTGCTGGCCCGCGGTCGAGATCATCGAGCAGCGTACTCGTCCCTCCTACGCGAACGAGCCGAAGGCGCAACAGCCGACGACATCGCCATCATGGTTTACACGTCGGGCACTACGGGTCCGCCCAAAGGCGCCCTCCTCAGTCATCGTTACATCCTCAACAGCGTCGAATCGCTGCGTCAGACAATTCCTATCTTCGATACTGACGTTTCGTTTTCTTATCTGCCGTACTGCCATGTCGCCGAACGTATCTCGGGTCTTTATAACCGGCTTTACGCCGGCGCGTCGGCTTATTTCGTCGATGATTTGTCAAAGCTGGGCCAGTACATGCTGGAAGTGAAGCCCACGGTCTTCGCCAGCCTGCCGCGGTTCTTTGAAAAGATTCACGCGCGCGTAGTGGCTGACGTGGAGGCCGCTGCGAAAGAAGAGCGCGAGGATTTCCTCCAAGCGCTGGCCGTGGGACGAGAGGTCTCGCGCCTTCGCCAAGCGAGAAAGGAAGTGCCGGCGGATATCAAGGACAGATACGAAGTTGAAGCCTCTCCGATTCTGAAAAAGGTCAAAGAGTATTTCGGTGGCCGTATTCGTCTGGCAACTTCCGGCGGCGCGCCTTTGAATCTCGAAGTGGCTGAATTCTTCGATGCGGCTGGTCTGCCGATTCTGCAAGCCTATGGCCTGACGGAAAACATCTGCGTGGCTTTCAATCGTCCTGACAATCACAAATTCGGTACGGTTGGTCCACCGATGCCGGGTTGTGAGGTCCGGATTGCCGACGACGGCGAAATTCTTGTCCACAGCAAAATGATGTTCAGCGGTTACTACAAAGCGGCGGACGAGACCGCGGCAATGTTCCGCGATGGCTGGTTGCTGACGGGAGATATCGGCGAGGTAGACCGAGCCGGCTTCTTGAAAATTACCGGACGTAAGAAGGAACTGATCGTCACTTCGACGGGAAAGAAAATTGCGCCGGCGCTGATCGAGAACCTGTTGAAAGAACATCACCTGATCAGTCACGCACTGGTTTACGGTGAAGGGAAGAGCTACCTCGTGGCTTTGATTACGCTGAATCCGGTAGAGACTGCTGAATTCGCGCGGGCGCAGGGAGTTACTGGCAGTTTCGATAATCTCGGGCAGACAATTGCGCAGACAGAGGCCTTGCGCCGGCTTCTGCAGGAGACGATCGATGAAGTGAACGCGCGTGTGTCATCGACCGAATCCATTAAGAAGTTTGCGATTCTCGACCGAGACTTTGAGGTTGAAAGAGATGAAGTCACGCCAACCGGAAAGCTTAAGCGAGAGGTTGTGACCGCACGATATCGCGATTTGATCGAGAGTCTTTACACTTGAGGAAAGTAGTGTGTCAGAAGCCCGACCGTTAGGGAGGGCGGCTTTGGGAAACATGCCCTCGCTCACGCGCGGGCTTCTGAAACCTTTTCATCATGAAAATCAAACCAGGCGACACCGCGTCGGTCTCAAAGACGATCACTGACGATGATATTCACAAATTTGCCGATGTCTCGGGCGATCATAATCCTTTGCATCTCGATGATGAGTTTGCGCGGACTACTCGCTTTGGCCGGCGCATCGCCCACGGGATGTTGAGTGCTTCATTGATTTCATCCGTGATAGCCAACCAATTACCGGGGCAAGGCAGCATTTATCTCGGTCAGACTTTGCAATTTGTCGCGCCGGTTTTTCCCGGCGATACCGTGACTGCCCAGGTGACAGTCGTTTCGATCCGCGCAGACAAGCCGATCGTCAAGCTCGAAACCATCTGCACGAATCAGCGCGATGAAGTCGTAATAAAGGGCGCAGCTACAGTTCTCGTTAGTTAGCGATCACGCATGCCGTCAGCCACCAAGTATCAGGCGACAGCCGATCCAGTAGACCAGAGCGCCGGGACGTACGCCTGGTATGCGCTCGGCCTGCTCACGTTCGTCTATGTCCTCAACTTTCTCGATCGCACACTGATCTACATTCTCTTCACGCCGATCAAGAAGGAGATGGCGTTTTCCGATTTGCAGCTGGCGCTGCTCGGCACGACTTCGTTCGTCATTTTTTATACAGCCCTGGGAATTCCTTTCGGTCGTCTCTCTGATCGCATAGTCCGCAAGAACATGATTGCGTCCGGTCTTGCGGTGTGGAGCGTGTTCTCTGGTCTCACCGGATTTGCGAAGGGGTTCTGGACCTTGTTCTTCTGTCGCGTAATGGTTGGTGTGGGCGAAGCGACGTTGGGACCAGCGGCGCTGTCATTGCTGAGTGATTATTTTCCGCCGCGACGGCGCGCCACCGTCCAGGCGATTTACTCATCGGGTATCGCAGTGGGCGCCGGCTTGGCTTTCTTTCTTGGAGGATGGGTGGGCCAGCACTTCGGATGGCGCTCGGCGTTCTACCTGCTCGGTTTTCCGGGACTGTTCATTGCCGTGCTGGTTTTTCTGCTCAAGGAAAAGCCCCGAGGTCAAACGGAAACGGCCACAGTTCAATACACCAGCAAAGATTGGAAAATATTATTTCGGTCGGTTCCTTTGCGATACCATTATCTCGGTTACGCGCTGTTTGGTCTTGCGGCCAACAATTTGTCGATTTGGGGCGCGACATTTTTTGTGCGCGTGCACAAGCTTGATATCGCCACGATCGGTTTCTTTGGGGGTGTATTGTCGCTGGTGGCCGGAGTGCCCGGGACTATTCTCGGCGGTTGGGCCGCGGATCGATTTCGCGGCTTCGGTCGCGGCGGACGAATGCTTTTCAGTTCCGTGGCGGCGCTGATTGCGATTCCGTTCTGGGTCATGCTGATCTTTTCCAATAGCCTTCCGCTGCTTCTGATCGCTAATTTCGTATTACTTGGGCTCTCATTAATGTGGCTGGGGCCGGCCGCCGCGGATGTGCACGACATCGCCGGGCCGCACTTGCGAGGCCTGGGAATCGGTATCTACTTCTTCAGCGTGAATATTGCTGCGTATGCGATTGGTTCGAACCTCATCGGGATGCTAAACGACAGGCTGGGCGCTTCCACCAATCCTTTGCAGATGCGCTACTCGCTTCTCATCTGCCCGATTGCGTGTGCGCTGGCGGCGTTGATGTTGCGGCTCGGCAGCCGCAGTTTGGGAAGAGAGTCACGACTAACGAGCTGATGCCCTGCCAAAGCTCGTGATTATTCGTGTGATTTCATAGATCGCATTTGTGTGGGTGAAGCTCGATCCACGAAATCACATGAAGCTTGACGACAAATTGCTCTGGCAAAGGAAAACCTATGCGCCTCTGCGGTATCGCATTGTTTGCACAAGAGCAAGTCGTTACAGAACCGGGAGCGGTAGCGACCGGATGCTAGCACTCAGCGACGGACTAGAAGCGCAATTAATTAAAGGGTTGAATGTAGCATCCGGTCGCTACCGCTCCCGGTTCTGTAATAAAACTTCACCTGTCGGTATCCATTCGATATTGACAGGAAAGACTCTATCAGCTATAAAACCTGAGTTCCGAAAGTGAGCGCGAACTATATGAGCTTCGTTAGCACCCATCATAGCCACCACGTGCACCATCGTGCCGACCATTATCGGCAGCGGGGCAGCGTGCCGGCGATTGTGATGCGGAAGCTCGAAGCGATAACAGAGTAACCAGCGAACAAATCAAAGGTTTCAAACCCGCTGCCCGTGATGAACGAGGCAGCGGGTTTTTCTTTTTGTAGTCACGAGCCAGGAGCGATTTACTTTGTATGTCTGAACCACTCTCAAGAATGCCGACCGGAATGCGCTATTACTCTGGCGCGGAAGCGCGACTGAGGAGGGCGATCGAAACCACCCTGATGTCGGTCTTCGAGGGCTGGTCTTACGAAGAAATAACTACCCCGACGGTTGATTACTATTCTCTTTTTGAACGTGGGATGGGACGCTCGCTGGCGCATCATGCTTTCAGATTTTGCGACACGGATGGACGCCTGCTGGCGATCAGACCTGACGTTACGTCCCTGGTCGCGCGCGCCGCGGCTACCCTTTTCGCTGCACGTGAGCGGCCCCTGCGCTTGTGTTATGCAGCACCGGTATTCCGCCAACAACCTCAGTCTCACGCGGAATGGAGGAGAGAGTCGACGCAGATTGGTGGTGAACTGATCGGCGCTCACAGTAGCGCAGCCGATATGGAGGTTCTGGCAATGGTCTGCGAAGCACTGGAGCGTCTGGATTTGGATCGCGATTCATTGATCACCTTAAACGACGTCAATGTATTTAATGGCATCGCTGAGCAGTTGCAACTCGCGGCCGACGCCCGGAACGAAATGCGCGAGCTGGTGGATACGCGCAATGCCACCGACCTGGAGCGCTTTCTGGTGACCTGTTCGTCTGTCGAAGAGTCACGGGCCTTCGCGCAACTGGTTCAACTTTCGGGCAAGCGCAATATTTTGAATGACGCGAGGCGGGTGATAACAAACCCACGGTCGCAAGCTGCGCTCGATCGTCTCGAGCGCTTGTGGTCCGTGATCGAATCGCTGCACTTGACGGATTGCTTCGAAATCGATCTTGGGGATGTAGCGTGGCTCGACTACTACACGGGTCTGACTTTCAAAATCTATGTCAGAGGCGCGGGGGCCAGGATCGGAAGCGGTGGCCGTTATGACGGTCTGACTGAGAGCTTTGGCCGAGCCGAGCCGGCAGTAGGGTTCGTGCTGGATCTTGATGGATTGACGGACGTCTTAATGGGCAGGTCGCATAAGCCGGGCTTTATGCAGGCGTCAATGCAGGCGACCCAGCCACGCGGCGAAGGGCTGAATGAGTTATTCGCAGCCGCGAGAACGAAAAGGGCACAGGGTGAACGGGTCGTGCTGAACACAAACGAGGTGGCGCAGTGACGGAGTTAACCATCGCCATTGCCAAAGGCAGGTTGCAGGCTGAAACGCTGGATCTGCTAAAGAGCGCCGGGCTCGTCTTTTCGGCTGAGGCCCTCTCGTCGCGCCGCCTCGCGATCGAAGATGAGACCGGGCACTTTCGATTGATCTTCGTGAAGCCCGCTGATGTTCCCGTTTACGTCGAACGTGGGATCGCGGACTGCGGCATCGTAGGCCGTGATGTGTTGTTGGAATCTAACGCCGATCTTTTGCAGCCCCTCAGTCTCAATCTGGGCGCCTGTCGCATCGTGGTCGCGGCTAAGAACGAAAAAGCGGCCAGGCAGGTAGGAATGCTGAAAGTCGCGACCAAGTATCCACGAATCGCCGCCCGCCATTTTGGCGCTCGCGGCGTGGCCGTCGATCTAATCGAGTTATCCGGGTCGGTTGAATTGGCGGCCGTACTCGGACTTGCTGATTGCATCGTTGACCTTGTTGAGACGGGCAAGACGCTTCGTGAGAACGAACTAAGCGTTGTCGACGTCATCACTGAATCATCGGCGCGCCTTGTTGTGAATCGCGCCAGCTATCAACTGAAAGCTGAAACGGTAAGCCAGTTTATTAAATCACTCGACAAAACAATTCAGAGGCGAGGGAACGGTGATTGAAGTCATAAATACTCGTAATCAGCAGCGACTGGCCGACAAGTTACAGCGCGTTCGGGAGCGCAACGTCGTCCTCGACGCCGATTTACTGAGCCGGGTCGAAGCGATTATCGCCGACGTTCGCCGGCGGGGTGATGCAGCCTTGCTTGATTACGCGGAGCGATTCGACGCTTGTGTCATGCAGGCGTCCGAGCTCCGGATTAACGAGCAGCAGCTGCGCCGGATCGCCGCGTCCGTCGATGCTAAGGTGCTGGAGGCGCTGCGGGAAGCCATCAAGAACGTCAGACGCTTTCATGAACACGAGCGACAACAGTCCTGGGAGATTGAACCAGAGACGGGCGTTCGTTTGGGACAACGCATCACGGCAATCGAGCGCGTCGGCTTGTATGTTCCCGGCGGAACGGCGAGCTATCCATCGTCGGTAGTGATGAACGTCGTGCCCGCGCAAGTCGCGGGCGTCGCGCGAATCATAGTAGCGACCCCGCCACGTTCGCTGCGAGAGAATCCGGCTGTAGCTGCGGCGCTCCTGGAGTTGGGAATCGACGAAGTTTACGCGGTGGGTGGGGCCCAGGCTATTGCAGCGCTCGCCTTCGGCACCGAGACCGTACCGCGGGTGGACAAGATCACCGGACCGGGAAACCGCTATGTGGCGGCCGCGAAGAAGCTCGTATTTGGCACAGTCGGCATCGATTCGATTGCCGGACCAAGCGAAGTTGCGATCATCGCGGACGACACGGCGCACGCTGAATTCCTGGCGGCGGATCTCCTGGCACAGGCGGAACACGGTGAAGATGCTTCCGCGATCTTATTAACGGTCAGCGAGCAGCTAGCGAAGGACGTGAGCGCTGAAGTTTCCAGGCAGGCGGAATCGTTACCGCGCCGGGCCACGGTTGAGAAATCATTGGCTCATTATGGCGCGATCTTGTTAGTCAAGGATCTCGACGAGGCGTGCGCAATTATTAATACTTTGGCGCCAGAGCACCTGGAGATTGTTACCGGCGATGACGAGACCGTGGCGGCGCGAATTCAACATGCCGGAGCCATTTTCTTTGGGTCTTACACTCCCGAAGTCGTCGGCGATTACTTCGCCGGTCCAAACCATGTATTGCCTACTGCCGGAGCAGCGCGATTCTCTTCAGCGCTGAGTGTTTTCGATTTTGTCAGGCGCACCAGCGTGCTGCGTTATTCGCGTGAAGCGCTGAAACAGTCGGCGGAAAAGATTGCGACGCTGGCTAATGCTGAAGGTCTGGACGCGCACGCACGATCGGCTGCGATTCGGTTCGATCAGTTGATGAGTTAGCGATGAAAAGCCCATTGGACAAAATTAAGCCTGAGGTACAGACCCTGCGCGCGTACTCGCTTTCGCCGCATCGCGCGCGCATAAAGCTTAATCAGAACGAGAGCCCCTGGGACGCTCCGGCTCGGATCAAACAAGAGACGCTGCGACGGCTGGACACGCGCGAATGGTCACGCTATCCGGATTTCGTTCCTGAGAGTCTGCATACGCGGCTGGCGGAGTTTTCAGGCTGGCGAGCGGACGGCATCATTGCAGGAAATGGATCGAACGAATTAATTCAGGCGCTGCTGATGGTGACGGTTGGCCCGGGTAAGCGTGTGCTGATCTCCGAACCCACGTTTGCGCTCTACCGGCAATTAAGTACGGTGCTTGGCGGCGAAGTTATCAGTGTCAACCTCACGCCGGAGTTGAGCTACGACACGAACGCCCTGCAAGAAACAGTCAGCCACTTGCAGCCCAATGTGACGATTGTCTGCTCACCAAACAATCCTACGGGCTGCCTGCTAAGCGATCAGGACTTGCGCACACTGCTTAAATCATCAAGTGGAATCGTCGTGATTGACGAGGCGTACCATGAATTCGCCGGGCATTCAGTTGTGCCCATGCTTCGCGATCACGAAAACCTGGTGGTCCTGCGGACGTTTTCAAAGGCGATGGCGATGGCGGCATTGCGCGTCGGATATTTGCTGGCCGCGCCGGCGCTCGCGGCGGAGATTAGCAAGGCAGTCCTGCCCTACAACCTGAACGCCGTCTCTCAGACTGCCGCCGAGGTGGCAGTCGAACTGTACCAAGAAGAGTTGCAGCCCCTGGTGCGAAAGATCATCGCCGAGCGCGAACGATTGTACGGCGAGTTGGGTCGCATCGCGGGGCTTAAGCCGGTGCGCTCTCGCGCTAACTTTATGGTTGTGCATTCGACGATCGAGCCGAGGAATATCTTCACTGAATTGATCAAGAGGGACATTTTGGTTCGCGATGTTAGTGGCTATCCCATGTTGAAGGATTACTTCCGAGTCAGTGTTGGAACACCAGAAGAGAATAATCTTTTGTTGAGGGCACTGCGTGAGATATTCCGTGACAATCTCAGGCTTTAAGAGAGTGTGTCAGAAGCTAATCGTGAGAGAGGGCGACACTTAGAGCTGGGAGCGCGGACGTCTCGTCCGCACAGCGTGCGCACCACGCTAATGCTTTTCGCGCTTCGCGCTCAGTGCGGACGGGACGTCCGCGCTCCCAGCGCCCCGAACGTTGCCCTTGCTCACGCGCGGGCTTCTGACACACCCTCCAAACGAACAGGTGTCTATGAAGATGAAAAAACAAAACCATATTCGCGAGGCGGAAGTTCAACGCAAGACCAAAGAAACGAATGTGCGCGTCAAGCTAAACCTCGACGGCGATGGCCGTTCGCGCATCGACACCGGCCTCCCCTTTCTCGATCACATGCTCGATCTGTTTGCGAAGCACGGATTGTTCAACCTCGAGATTGTCTGCAAAGGCGATTTGGAAATCGACGACCATCATTCAGTTGAAGACATCGCAATAACACTTGGCCAGGCGCTGACCGATGCGCTGGGCAACAAGTTGGGCATCAAGCGTTATGGCGAAGCTACTCTGCCAATGGATGAAGCCTTATGTCGTTCCGTGATCGATCTCTCAGGCCGTTTCTACCTGGTCTATGAAGTGGCGACCAGACGTCAGAAGATTGGAAACTTTTCGATTGAGTTGGCGGAACACTTCTGGCGATCGTTTGCCGAAACTGCGAAATTCAATTTGCACATCGATTGTTTGCGCGGCCGTAACACTCATCACATTCTCGAAGGCACCTTCAAGGCTACCGCCCGCGCCTTGCGCCAGGCCGTTGAGCGTGACCCGCGCATCACCGGTGTCTTGAGCACAAAGGGAGTCCTCTAATCGTGCCGCAAATCGCCATCATCGACTATGGAGTCGGCAATCTGCGTTCGGTTGAGAAAGCGTTTGCCGCGAACGGCTGCGTCGCTGTCGTCACCGCGGACCTGAGCGTGTTGCGTAGGGCCGGGCGCTTGGTGCTTCCCGGAGTTGGAGCCTTCGGCGCCTGCATGAACGCGCTCGCTGAACGCGGATTTGATGATTTGGTGCGCGAGCGCAGCGGTGCGGGAACGCCTTTGTTGGGCGTTTGTGTGGGGATGCAATTGCTCTTTGAAGAATCGGAGGAGTTCGGCGCTACGAAGGGTCTTGGCCTTTTACCTGGCCGCGTTCGCCGCTTCTCAGACAATCTGCCAAACAGTCTGGTAGTGCCGCATGTCGGGTGGAATCAAATCCGCCAGCGAACGACGCATCCACTGTTCGCTGGAATAGAAGACGAAGCATTCTTCTATTTCGTGCACTCCTACTATTGCGAACCGGCGCAGGACGAAATGGTTCTGGGCGAAACGGATTACGGTGTGACTTATGCCTCTGTGATTGCGCAAGAGAATCTTTGCGGCGTGCAATTTCATCCGGAAAAGAGCCAGGAGGCCGGCCTCAGATTGTTGGCAAACTTTGCGCATGCCTGATTTCTATGCTGGCAAAACGAATCATACCTTGTCTGGATGTAGATCGCGGCCGCGTGGTCAAAGGCATTCGCTTTGTCTCGCTGGTTGATGCGGGCAGTCCGGTTGAGCAGGCTGTAAGGTACGACGCCGAGGGCGCCGACGAGCTGACCTTTCTTGATATCACCGCTTCTTCGGACAAGCGCGAGATTGTCTCTGAACTCGTCCGCCGGGTCGCCGACGAAGTCTTCATTCCCTTCACGGTGGGCGGAGGATTGCGGTCTTTGGCAGATATTCGCGCAGTGCTTCGTTCTGGCGCCGATAAAGTTTCGCTCAACACCGCCGCGATCGAGAAGCCGGAACTAATCAAAGAGGGCGCCGAAACATTCGGATCGCAGTGCATGGTTGTGGCCGTCGACGCGCGCCGGCGCGATCCCGACGATGCGAGTAAAGGCTGGGAGGTTTTCACCCACGGCGGCAGAATCCAGACCGGGCTCGATGCGAGCGAGTGGATCGCCCGCGCCGAAAAACTGGGAGCCGGAGAGATTTTGCTGACCAGCATGGATCGTGACGGCACGAAAGACGGATACGATATCGAGCTGACGCGGGCAATTTCCGCCAGCGTTCGCATCCCCGTGATCGCGTCTGGTGGCGCGGGAAAGCCCGAACACTTTTACGAAGCGTTAATCGAGGGGGGCGCGAGCGCGGTGCTGGCGGCATCACTTTTTCACTTTGGCGAGTATCAGATTTCCGACGTTAAGAATTATTTGCGCAAGCGAGGAGTAGTGGTGAGATGAGTGTTTCGATTGAGAAAATCAAGTTTGACGGACAAGGCCTGGTGCCGGTGGTCGTCCAGGACGCCAATACCCTGGAGGTTTTGACCCTGGCTTACATGAACGCTGCCAGCCTCAAACAAACTCTCGAGACCAAAGAGACCTGGTTCTGGTCTCGCTCGCGTTCGAGTTTGTGGCACAAGGGCGAGACCTCCGGTCACACACAACGGGTGACCGGCATTGTCGTCGATTGCGATCGCGACGCACTCACAGTCTTCGTCATACCGAATGGTCCTGCCTGTCATACCGGTGCGCAATCCTGTTTTCACAATAGCCTTCAAGGGGAGGAGGGTTCGTCCG
>JAWWPL010000280.1:0-15183 GCA_033850605.1 Blastocatellia bacterium
CTGGATTCGGTCTGGCCGCTCCCAGGTAATAAGGAAATGTCCAAACCTGTCCACCGACCGGACCGTCAACTATCTGGATGCTCCTGGCCACGGTCGGCGGAGACAGATTGGTGTCGACGAAGTTCGGCAGGTATTTGCCAAAGCTGAAGAGATAGGAAGCGGAGACGACCGTGTTGTGAGCCACTTCTCTCTCCACAACGAGATCGCCCTGTTGAATCATTGGATTTTGGAAATTGCTCGCAAAGTAGTTAACAGTTGCCGAGCCCAAAGGCGCGCTCGCCAGTACGTTCGGGAAGATCGGCGCGGTAGGATTGCCGGCCGGGATCAGAGCGGTCGCAGTTCCCGTGGGCGCGACCGCAGCCACTGAAGCGACAATCTGACTGCTACCCGGGACGCTGGTATTGATCAAGGCCTGAGTAATCGCCGATCCATTGATGCGGCCATAGTAAATTCCATAGCCGCCACGGAGGCTGGTCTTGCCATCGCCTTTTACGTCCCAGGCGAAGCCGAGGCGCGGGCCGAAGTTATTCTTGTCCTTCGGGTGGTTTGCGGTTTGCGGCAAGAGGGGATTGATCAATCCGGGAAAAGGCTTTGGTAGCTGCTCGTACTCGTAGCGCACACCAAGGTTCAAGGTCAGACGTGGAGTTACCCGCCAATCATCCTGGCCAAAGAAAGCTATGTCATTCGTTCTGAATAAAAAGCGCGCTGGGCCAAAGCCCTGAGCATAGTTGCTGGTGTAGCACTTACCCGCGAGTCTTGTATTAGCAACTGGAGTGATGGTCGTGAAGCAAGTCTTTCCGGCCGCCCTCAAGGCGCCGCCCGTAGTGAAGTTCGTATAATCCACCAGGAAGTCGTTGATGTTCGAGTAGGCATAAGAGCCAGCTTCAGTAAAGAGCTGGTCGTAGATTTCGCGCACGCGATTCAAGTCGTAACCAAACTTTATCGTATGGTTACCCGTAGAGAAGGTCATCGTGTCAGCGAATTGCAGGCGTCTCTCGTCCGGCAGAGCGCGGCGGTCCAGACCCGTCGACTTGCCGAAGGTGAGGCCGTTGGTCAGCGCGACCTGAGGCGAAAAACCATTCGCGGTGGTCGGCTCACCTGGCAGCACGGGTTGCGCAAACTGCGAGTCAAGCTCTTTGGCCCACTGGAAACGGGCTTCGTTAACCACCTTGCTTGAGATAGTTGAAGATAGTCGGATATTCAGCGTGTCAGCCTTCACAAAGTCGTCGCCGAAACCGTTACGGTCACGCGTGACGGTCGCCGCGGTTTGAACTCCCGCGGGCGACGCCCAACGCAAACGGTTGTAGGCTGCGGTCAGAGTGTTGTTCTGAGTAATATGCCAGTCGAATTTCGGCAGAAAGAGCTTCTGATCGCCACGACGGGGCGTGGGGCCGGTCAAGCTGGTGATAAAGCTCAAACCGGAATCGATCTGGGCTTGTGTCAATCCCCTGGTCAAGAGGGTCGCATTGTTAACGCCGCTCAGATAGCTGGGGACGGAAAAAACCGCAACGCCAGGGAAATTGCGCTTTTGCTGGTCGTAGCTGAAAAAGAAGAACGCTTTGTCCTTCACAATCGGGCCGCCGATGGCGCCGCCAAACTGATAGCGTACATCCGGAGCTTTGTAAGCAACGGGAGTGGACACTCCGCCAATAACCTGGTTTACAAAACTTCGCGGATTGCGCGCGCCCCATTTGTTGTTGCGATCAAATAGGAACGCCGAACCGTGAAACTGGTTCGTGCCTGATTTGGTGATGGCGTTAATAACACCGCCTGCCGAACGTCCGTACTCGGCCGAATAGTTCGAGGTGTTGACCTGATACTCGCGGATGGCTGCCTGGCTAATCACATAGCCGATGCGGGTGCGGCCGCGCTCTTCGGAAAAGAACGCCTGGTTGTTATCGCCGCCATCAATCGTGCTGTTGTTCAGCAGTCCGGAGATGCCACGAAAACTGATCAACCCAAACGAACCATCGGGAACGGTCCCCGGTGTAAGAATCGCCAGGTTAGACCAGCGGCGGCCGTTGGTCGGAAGATTGTCGAGCGAAACCTGGTTAACGTTGGTTGAGAAGTCCTGCTGCGTGGTGTTAATAACCGGAGCCTCGGAAGTTACCTGGACCGTTCCGGTGACTCCCTGGAGTGATAGCCCCACATCCAGTGTGGTCGAACGTCCAATTTCAACTACGACGTTTTCATTTGAGTAGGGGGCGAACCCTGAGCCGTTCACAGTCACTGTATAAGTGCCGGGCTCGAGGTTGACAACCTTGAAGCTGCCGTTGTCGTCAGCGGTTGCGGTTGACTCTTTGTTAGTTCCGTTGTTCTTAGCGGTGATCGAAGCGCCGACCACGACCTCCTTGTTGGGGTTGGTGATGGTGCCGTTGATGGCGCCGGTTACCGTTGATTGTGCCATCGTGCCCAGGGCGCAAAGCGCCAGGAGCATGAGAGAGGCAAGACTGAAGCGGAAACATTTATACATATCAGAGAACTCCTTGACAGATTAGTAACGTTGAAACCATCTTGCGCGCGATCCATCGCGCACAGGGTAAATTGAGACTTGGGAAAGGTTGTTGGTCTGGTTCGCCGGGAACAACTGGAAAGAGGTACAACCGGCGATCATTATGACGGATGCTGGGGACTGGAGCATGAAAACTTGCTTAACGTGATTCTAACTGGGCTAAGTAAAATTCAGTCGACCGGGCAATTTACAGCGGGCCTCAAGAAATTTCGCAAGTATTGTGCCTCAGCGTTACTCCTGAGACGGCGTTCACGAACGACGTTGTTTGCTGCACTTATTCCCGAATGGATCGAACGACCTGATTCCTTGTGACCGAGAATTTGGATTTTCTATGAAAATCCGAACAGCCACCAATCGACCGCAGTGAAAGAATTATGGAGCCGGGCATCAGTCGGCTGCGCTTAATCGTGACCGCTCGGCCCTTGAAGGCATGCAAGGGTTTGCTTCCGATCAGTTCTCATACCCGCTCGCAAATGATCGCGATACCTTGTCCGCCGCCAATGCAAGCGGTAGCCAGTCCATAGCGTCCCTCTCTTCGATGTAGCTCATGCAGCAGAGTCAGCACCAGACGAGTCCCGGTGGCGCCGAGTGGATGCCCGAGGGCAATCGCCCCACCATTGACGTTCGTACGTTCGCGATCGAGACCGAGTTCCTGTTCAACCGCGAGGTATTGAGCCGCGAACGCTTCGTTGACTTCAATCAAGTCGATATCCGAGAGCTTCAAGCCGGCTTTGGCGAGTGCCTGCCGCGTTGCGGGCACAGGTCCGATTCCCATGATCTCAGGCTCAACTCCGGCATAGGCCCAGCTAACGATGCGGCCCAGGGGTTTGATCTTCTTTGCCTTGACGAAATCCTCGCCGGCAATGACCAGTGCCGCGGCGCCATCGACTATGCCCGACGCATTGCCGGCGGTGACGAATCCATCTTTGCTGAATGCCGGTCTTAGTTTTGCCAATCCTTCAAGGGTGGACTCGGGACGAAGGTGATCGTCCCGCTCGAATAGCACGGAACCTTTTCTGGTCTTCACCTCCACCGGCACAATCTCTTCGGCAAAGAATCCGGCGTCGAGCGCGCGCTTGGCGGCCTGCTGCGAGCGCAGTGCATACTGGTCCTGATCCTCGCGCGGGATTTCAAACTTGCGCGCCAGATTCTCAGCGGTGCCGGCCATGGGCAGGTTGCAGTAAGTATCGAGCAGCGCGACCATCAGGCTGTCTTCGAGCTTTCCTTGTCCCAGGGCAAATCCAGATCGCGCGCCGCGAATCACATGCGGCGCTTGCGACATTGATTCCATCCCGCCCACCAGACAAGCTCCGGCTTCGTCCAGCTGGATCATTTGAGCTCCGGAAACAATTGACTGAATGCCACTGCCGCAGAGGCGGTTCACTGTCAGCGCCGGGCGATCAAAGGGAACTCCCGCTTTCAACGCGACGTGTCGCGCGCCGTAAATCGCGTCGCCCGAAGTTTGCAGCGCATTGCCGAAGACCGTGTGATCGATCTCGTCCGGCGCTACGCCGGTTGTTTCCAAAGCCGCGCGCGCAGCGATCGCCCCCAGTTCAATCGCCGAAACATCTTTCAGCGCGCCCACGTATTCGCCCATCGGCGTACGCTTGCCACCAAGTATGAAAACATCACGAGCCATAAATTTGTCTTGCCTCTCTACAGTTGAAAATCTCAAGGGGATCCGAAACGAAGAAGGCTAGCAAACGGCAGGAGCGAGGTCAATTTGGGATGCCGCGGTCTTCTATTGATTTGACGTTTTTTTCAGTTTGGACAAGAACGCCCCCACGAAACTATCCCCGCCTCGTGTATTTTCGTGCATCGTTTTAACCTGGCAACGAAACCCAAAATTGCGAAAGACTTGCAGCCCGTCCCTTCGCTTGCCCTTAACAGTGGGAGTTCATCAATCAATGAACCGATGTTTTTCACGATACCGGTTCAGCAGCTCTTCCAAAAACCCTTCGTAGCTGAAGGTCGCCAGGTCATAGCGCGGCCGTAGTTTGAAAAGAATCGGCATTGCCACGCGCCAGGCCATCCATTGCCGCGGATAGTCTTTCAAGTCCCAGCGCCGCCGCAGAAAACTCTCCACCACTGAAATTTCCTGCTCAGTCAGGCTGTTCACGTCGGCGGTGAATTGAACCGGGGGAAACGATCGACGCAGCGCCGGATCTGAAACGGGCGACGCAAAGACTTCCGCAAAGACCGGCGCTTCGGCTTCCCGTTCGCGCACGACCACGGTCCCGGCCACGAGGTCGCCGACGCGTTGGTCGCGGTCGGTGGAAAAAACTGAAATCAGTCCGACTGAGTAAAACGGCAGCGGCATGATGTCGAATTCGCGCAGTAGATTTCGCACGATCGCTTCAAAGATACTGATTGGGCGTCCGTCTTCGCGAATTACTCTTAGCTTCATCCAGCGCTTCCCCGGCGTTTGGCCGTGCCAGAGCCATTCGAAAATAGCGAAATACCCGGACATCAATAAAAAAACCAAAACGATCAGCAAGGCAATGATCCACTTGGGCGCATTTGTCAGCCGGCTGCCGAGGTCAGCGTAATCGGCTATGATAGCGAAAAAAATAATGACGACAATCAGCGTGACTATCTGAATCGTATGGTCGATGGCGCAGGCGATGAACCGGTTTCCGATCGACGCCAGGGCAAAATGCAATGGCACCCGCTCAGGCGTTTCGATTACGAGGGTTTCGTCGCTGGTAATGGCTGCGGACATCCGAGCAAATTCTAGCAGGCTGCGGAAAAATAACTAAGGAATAAGGCTGTCCGAGTGACTTCACCTATGAGTGAAAACGACGAGTGCACGATCCACGAAATCACACGAAGCTTTACGAATCAGACGAAAATTAGTGTTGATTTCGTGTGGGTTCGCGGATCGCCTTTTTGTCTGAAGTACGAATCTCGATCAAGGCCTCAGACGCTTCCCTCGCTGGAGGTCGACAGTTGACCCATGCCTCCTAACACCAGCACAACAGCTTCCGGGTAAAGCTTGTGTTCCTCGATTAGAATGCGCGCCGACAAACCTTCAGCCGTGTCGTCTTGATAAACCGGCACGGCCCGCTGCGCGATGATCGGCCCGCCATCCAGCGTTTCGTCGACGAAGTGGACCGTGCAACCGGACGATGTCGCCGCGTGGTCGAGCGCTTGCTGCTGCGCGTCAAGGCCGGGAAATGAGGGCAGCAGACTCGGATGAATGTTCAGGATACGCCCGCGATAGGCGTCGATGAATTCGCGCGACAGGACGCGCATGTATCCGGCCAGACAAATCAGATCGATGCGTCGAACCTGCAAGGCTGCAATCACTTCACGATCGTGCTCGACGCGCAGCCGGCCCAGACGTTCGACGATTAATGTGTCAAGCCCCAACTCTTTGGCTTTGACCAGCCCGCCCGCGTTAGTTTGGTCACTGATTACGATCGCGATCTCGGCGTTTGGGATCCGGCCGTCACGTGCTGCTTCTGCCAGCGCGATCATGTTTGATCCGCGGCCGGAGATCAGAATGGCGAGTCGCGCACGCTCAGTTACTCCCGTTCCGTGCGACATGACTATTCCGTACCATGGTCAAGAATCTGAGCCAGGTGGTGCTTGAGATGGACGACATAGTCCTTCATCAGATATTCAAGGGTTACCGGTTCCGATTCGCTGACGGTCTCGAAAGCAATTGTTTGCAGGCTGTGTTTTGTACAGCTGTTATTCATCTTGTCCGGCGCTGCGCACGACATCACGTGCCAGAGGTGCAGATTGTATGCTCGCCAAAGCTCGACTAGCTGGGACCAGTCGGCTTGCTGGTAATGCTGGACTTCTACCCAGCCGTTCTGGTCATAGCCGGGGAAGACGAGATCGTCCTTGAGCTGACCCACGACGAATCGCGAGTGATTGTTCGTCGCTGAATCGATCAGGTGGCCGATGATCTGTTTCGCAGACCAATGTTCTTCGGCGCGAGGTTGCTCGCTTTGTGCTTCGCTGATTTGCAGCAAACGCGGCGCGGCTGTTTCAATCGTAGCCTTGAAATCCTCAAGCCATTCGTTCATTGATCGTCCTTTGCTTGCTCTCAACATGTGAATAGACAAACGGCGCTGATGAGGTCAGTACCACCTGCGTGAGCAAGTGGACCCAAAGCAAACGATCGCGTTGAGTGCTGAACCCACCCGCACACGCGGGTGGTACTGACTCGATTGGCACTGGTAACCCACACTTGATCAGGTTTTTGTAGCACAGGCTGCCAGCCTGTGCCGGGGGGCAGAACGTACAGGCTGGCAGCCTGTACTGCGAGATCCCTTTGTGCTCATTCAATCACTACGTTGCGCGGACCTTCATTAACCCCGCCGATCTCAAAACAATCGAACTCACGCGCTCGTACCTGGGAGGCGATCTGCGCCGCATCGGTTTGAGCGCAGATGATGACCATGCCTATTCCCATATTAAAAGTCCGAAACATCTCGGCTTCCTCGATGTTTCCGATCCGCTGCAGCAATTCAAAAATTGGCAGCCCCGGCCACGACCCACGTTTGATTTGTACGCTGGTTCCCTGCGGCAGGATGCGCGGAATATTTTCCAGCAGCCCGCCGCCCGTTATGTGCGCCAGTCCTTTGATGGTTCCGGAATCAAGCAGTCCCTCGAGCGGCCGCAGGTAACTGACATGCGGTTTAAGGAGCGCTGCGCCAATTGTTCCGCCCAGATCATCAAGGTACGTGTCGGGCGCTCTCTCTTCATCTTCGAAGAAAAGTTTGCGCGCCAGTGAATACCCATTGGTGTGTAAACCAACTGAAGGCAGGCCAAGCACGACGTCGCCTGGTGCGATCTGATGTCCGTCTATCACTCGTTCGCGATCGACGGCGCCGACTATAAATCCAGCGACGTCGTACTCTCCATCCGCATAGAAGCCGGGCATCTCAGCCGTTTCGCCGCCCAGCAGGACGCTGCCATTTTCGCGACAGCCGTTCGCGATGCCTTCGACGATGGCGGCGACGACTTCCGGCGCCAGTTTGCCCGTGGCTATATAGTCGAGAAAGAAAAGCGGACGCGCGCCCTGAACCAGAATGTCGTTCGTGCAGTGGTTTACCAGATCGCGTCCGATGGTGTTATGGATACCGGTCGCAAAAGCGATCTTCAGCTTGGTGCCGACGCCATCAGCCGACGCAACCAACACCGGTTGGCGCATTCCGGGAAACGCGCCATCAAACATTCCGCCGAAGCTGCCAATCTCAGACAGCGTGCGCGCATTGAAGGCGCCGCGGGCCAGTTCCTTGATTTTTTCAGTAGCCCGGTTGGCGGCGTCTATGTCTACGCCGGCATCGCGGTAGGTTACAGGTTTGGTCATCGTCAGCGAATGAGCGGCTTTGCCGTCTGGCACAGCCTCGAAGAATCCAAAGGATCGTTACCCGGTAAGGCGAAGCCTTACCGCACATCAAGCGGCAAAGCCGCAACGCAGAATCACTTCTTCTTTGGCTTTTCTGTCTTCGGTTTAGGTGGAGCCCCAAAATCGCCGTAGGCAATAAAGCCCGAACGCGATGAATCATCTTTCATCCCCTCGCGTCCGGCCCAGAGGTCTTCCTTTGTTTCTTTCGCGGTTTTGATTTCGAATAGCTTGCCTGCGTCGCCTCTGCCCTTCGTAGTGATCGTTACCTCGCCCTGCAGATCCGTGCGCCAGACCTTCGCGTTCGCGGCCTTAAGCCGATCGAGAACCGACTGGGCCGGATGTCCGTAACGGTTCCAACCGCCATCCGAAATAATCGCCGCTTCGGGTTGCACTCGCTTCACGAAGTTCTCAGAGGTCGCATATTTTGATCCGTGATGCCCGATCTTAATCACCTTCACTTTCAGATCGAGATCAGACTTGCTCAACAAACGCTCTTCGGTTTGGCTTTCGGCGTCGCCCATGAACAGCATCGAAAAGTCGCCGTAATCAAGACGCAGCACGATGGAGTTCGCATTGATCTCGTTCCCCCCCGCCTTCATCTGATCTTTGGTGAAGAATGGTTCGGCCGGCGCCAGCACAGTCAGAATCGCACCGCCGCCGAGATCGTATTTCTTCCCCGGCTCTGCCTTTTCGTATTGCGCGCCGTTCTGCTTGAGCGCGTCCCGGTATTCGTCGAAAAAGCCGTTCGCCGTCTTCGTCTTTGATTTCTTAGGCGGTGGGGGTGGGGCTGCGACCTTCTTACCTTTTCCCGGTTTCGTTACCGGCGCAGGCGTCGAGAGATCGACACCGTTATCGATCACGTTGGCTACTTTGATTCCGTTGAGCACTTCATCGGCGGCGCCAATATGATCGGTGTGAGGGTGGGTCGCGATGAAGTAATCCAGTCGTTCGACTTTGTAGCGCTTTAAAGCATCCAGCACGACCTTGCCCTTACCGGCATCGCCGGCGTCAATCAGCACGGATTTGCCGGCGGGAGAAATGATCAGAATGGAATCGCCCTCGATCGGCCCCACGTCGAGCACATGAACTTGCAGTTCGCCAGTCGGTTTGGGCGGGCGCGAGCGCAGCCACGGCAATCCGTATTTCCAAAAGCCAAAACCGCCCGCGCCCAACAACAGCACGAGCACCGCAATCGCACAACCGCATCCACGCGTGCTTCGTTTCATCTAAGTGTTTCCCATAGTCACTGCTGACAAGAACAGATATTCGAGTTTTCACCTACATCCGCAGGAGTGCTCGAAAACCAGCCTGCTCGAAGTGCTTGTCAGCCGTTAACGACTCAACGATACCAGCTTCCCGCATCACAATGAATGATACACAATCTATCAAGCCCCAGCTTTGATCAAGGCGGGATCGATAGCAAGAGAAGCCTTTGTAGAATAAATCAGGGTAGAGATGAACTATTTGGATTTTGCTCGAGGTGAGAAAGTCTTCTATGACCTGAATCGACGCGGCTCTGAAGTTCTTAGCCAACGCATTACCAATTTCGAGGGGTACAGCGTCCGTCGTAAGAAGATGTCGTTGTTCAAATTGCGAGGAGAGGTCCAGAGCTTTTAGGTGGTGTTGATCTCGCTGGTTTACCAGAGCAACCTCGAACGACGTGTCAACAAAGACATCAGCCAATAGTCTTTTCCCCGGTCAGGTAAAGGTCAATATTCTCGGCCAAGTCCTCAGGCCCGTCGATCCTGATCGCTCTGAGCTTAGACATGAGGCTGTCGCCGTCGCCATTGCTACTCGACTCTGCGAAGGTCTTCACGACTGAATAGAACTCCTCGAGCCGGTCCTCCGGTACTTTTTCAATTTCGGATTTGATCAGTTCTTTGGAAATCATCCACCCGCTCCGGTAGTCGATCCGTCAATTCCCCATGGCTTCGAAGATAGGCCTTTCAGATAAAGATTTCAAGCTCCGAAAATGATGTTCGCTCTGCTAGTTTTTCTTGATCATTGGCATAATTTTCACACCAGGACGAGGATCGTATTTGTTGGCAAAGGTTCGCACACCAGGAACCACATCATGCTGGCCGCGCGAGTATGCTCTTAGTGCTCTCTCAAATCCGGCAGCGCGCCAAATTGTTTCGCGCCCGATGACTTCATCGATCCCGAGGAAAACCTTGTCTGTGCTCCGCACGTCTCCGGTTATCTCCGGATGAAACGCGAAGGTTTTGATCGAATAGGTGGCCAACTCGGTAACTTCAGTCCAGGTCACGCGGCCGCGCAGCTTTCCCGCGGAATCAATCACCAGCAGGATCAAGCGCAGGCCCAGCAAATCTTCATTCGATCTGTTGGCTACCGCGCAGTCCAGAACGAATTCTTTGTCGCTCTGGCTTATCTTGGGCGCATCGATACGAGCCGGAAGATCTGAAACATCAAAGAACGTAACAGCATTGGGCAGTTCCCGGCTCGATGCATTCGCCGTGATGTTGAAAGATCCGGTCAACCAAATGGCCAGACAAGCTTGCAGAACGACCAGCGGGATCTTGTTCATGGCTTTCCGAGTATGCGATGAGCGGGATTATTAACGCAACTGGTATGGGTCGACTCCATACGGTCAGCGCGCGCTGACCTGTCCGCCGCAGCACACTGCGGAAAGGCTTTGCCTTTCCGGGGCGATATCTATTTTCTTTGGAGGCTGTGCCTCCACGGCCGATTCGGAGGCATTGCCTCCTCAGTATTTAGGTCTGCGGCACGGTAAGCCACAGGCTTACCGCAATGTGCTGCGGCAAAGCCGCAAGCTTGTTGTGGGACACGGGCTAACTATGCTCACTGACTCCCACTTCAATTGAACTTCACCCGTTCCAGTACCAGCAATCCGATCGAAACCAGGGCGAGCGCGTACATTACCGGATGAATCTCTCGCCGGCGGCCCACCATCAAATACAACCCGACATGCGAAATGAATCCCCAGAGGATTCCCTGAGTGATCGAAAACGTCAACGGAATAAGAATCAAAGTCAGAAACGCCGGCACTCCTTCTTCGATCTTCGAAAAATTGATCTTGCCGACGCTCTTGAACATAGCCGCACCCACCAGAATCAAGACCGCCGCCGTCGCAAAGGGAGGCACCATTCCGGCTACCGGCGCGATGAAGAAGCACGGCAGAAAGCAGAGCGCCGTGAACACCGAAGTCAGACCGGTTCGCCCGCCCATACTGATTCCCGCAATGCTCTCGACATAGGCGGTGCCGGACGAGGTGCCGGCTAAACCCGCGCCCATCGTCGCTAGTGAATCAACAATCAATCCCTGTCGCAGATTGCGGGGATGACCATGCTCGTCCAACAAATCCGCCGCATGAGCGACACCGATGAATGTCGAGATCGAATCGAACAGATCTGTAAATAGGATCGAGATGATCGAAGGCAGCAGGGCCAGCTTTAATGAGCCGAGCACGTCCAGCTTGAGGAACACGCTCTTGAAATCCGGCAAGCTTAGAACCTGGGCCGGGGTGTTCACCAGACCAAGCGCCCACGCGATAATGGTAACGGCCACGATGGCCAGAAGAAACGCAACTGGGTTCTTCCGCGACATCAGAAAAGCTGAAATAGCCAGACCAAGGATCGTCAACAGCGCGGGCTTACCCAGCGCGCCGAGCTTCACAAAGGTCACCGAGTCGGCCACGATGAACCCGGCATTCTTCAAACCAATGAAAGTGAGAAAAATGCCGATGCCCGCGGCCGCGGCAATGCGCAACTCAGCCGGGATTGCCCTGGCGATCGATTCGCGCACCGGCGTCACGGAAATCAGCAGGAAGATGACTCCGGCCCAGAAAATTATTCCCAGCGCTACGGGCCAGGGAACGCCCTTGCCAAGTATGATCGTGTAGGTGAAGAAAACATTGATGCCCATGCCGGGCGCCACCGCGAAGGGCAACTTCGCATAGACACCCATCAGCAGGGTCATCGTAAAGCAGATGAGGACGGTCGCCGTCAGCACACCGTTAAAGGCCATTCCGGTCTTGCCGCCGGCCGAAAGAATCTGTGGATTCACGATCACGATGTAGGCCATCGTAAAAAAGGTGGTGACGCCCGCGATGGCCTCGGTTCGAAGGTTGGGTTTCTGGGTGGCTGATGAATCCATGGTGGCAGGAATGAGGTCAGTACCACCTGCGTGAGCAGGTGGATCCAAGGACTCAACCAGCGTTGTTGAGTGTTTGATCCACCCGCTCACGCGGGTGGTACTGACTTCACTGCACGCGTCTAATGAGTCCATCTTGGTAGGAACTCAGGTTCCTGAACCTGGGAGCGCGGACCTCTCGTCCACACATCCCTCCAGACGCTCATTTGTATTAGCTGTATTAGCCGCGACGATTTTTCGTGCTGCGCGCTCAGTGCGGACGGGACGTCCGCGCTCCCAGCACATCTCGCATCTCGCCGAGCGCCGTCTCAATATCCGCCCGCGAAACGTCATAGTGTGTGACCATACGAATTGATGAACCAAAACCCGAAGCCAGCACACCGCGCTCGCGCAGTTGGTCGCAGATGACATCGGCGGTCTTGCCGGTATCACTGACTTCAAAGATCACTATGTTGGTGACAACTTTCTCGGGATCGATCTTGATGCCGGGCAATTCGGCCAGTCCTTCGGCCAACAGCTTGGCGTTGGCATGATCTTCGGGCAGGCCCTTTGGTGATTCATCGAGGGCTATTAAGCCGGCCGCCGCCAGTACGCCCGCCTGGCGCATTCCGCCGCCGAGCATTTTGCGCACGACGCGGGCCTCGTCAATAAACGATCGCGTTCCCAGCAGCATCGATCCGACGGGCGCACCCAGGCCTTTCGAGAGACAAAACATCACTGAATCGGCCGGTCGGGCCAGATTGGCAACGGTCTCGCCCAGCGCCGCCGCCGCATTGAAGATGCGCGCACCGTCGAGGTGCACCGGCAAATTCTTTTCATGAGCGCGCGCGCAAATATCTTCAGTGCGATCGCGCGTCAAGATTGAGCCGCCCGCCAGGTTGTGCGAATTCTCCAACGCGAGCAGCCCCGTAGGCGCGACGTAGTAAGCAGTCTGGGTGTGAATCGCGGGCGCTATCTCATCCCAGGTCAGGATGCCGCTGCCGTCGTTGCTTTTTACCGGCCGCGCCAGCACTCCTGAGAACGCCGCCATCGTTGCCATTTCAAAGTTATAGATGTGTCCGCGTTCTTCAATAATTACTTCCTGGCCCGGACGCGTATGCAGCTTGACCGCGGTCTGATTTCCCATCGAGCCCGTCGGCACAAAGATCGCCGCTTCCTTCTCGAAGACCTCGGCGGCGCGTTCCTGCAGGCGATTCACCGTCGGATCTTCGCCGTAGACGTCGTCTCCGACTTCGGCTTCGGCCATCGCGCGACGCATCTGCGGCGTCGGCTTGGTTACTGTGTCACTGCGTAGATCGATCATAGATAAAGGACCCGCACGCGGTAGCAAACGAAAAATCTTAGTTGAGAAAACGCGAAGACTCTATCACAGAACCACCCGCTAAATAACGAGTACACCGAATCGTCAGGGTGAGGGAATTCCGGTAGGATGGGAATGTTCGGAGTTCCGCCTTCAGGCGGTTCCGGCGCACATGGGCGGGCCCGAAGGCGTAGCCAAAAACAAAAACCGATCAGCCGGCCGCGGCGCCGGCAAGACCGGTTTTCCAAACCGCTTCGCCATCTTTATCGCCATTGGCAGCGTCCTCTGGCGACTGACGGAAGTAGCATTCGCCTTCGAAGACTGCGCCGGGCTGAATGACAATCGCCGGCGAGTCGATATTGCCTTTTACTTTGGCGTGGCTGAGAAGTTCCACGCGCTCAGTGGCGTAAACGTCACCAAGCAAGCATCCGTCGATGATGGCCGTTGCTACGACAACATCTGATACGACCTCAGCAGCTTCGCCGAGGATCAATGTGCCCGTCAGCGAACGAAGCGGTCCCTTAGCATAGCCGTCGACGCGTAAGTTGCCTTCGAATCTGAATTCGCTCGTCCGCTGTGCGTCGTAATTAACTGGCTGTTGAGAGGCGGAAGACGCCGGCGCGGGCTTGAGATTTTCGAGCCAGGTTTCAAAGTATGAAGAGGTGTGGGAAAGAGAATCGGCGAATTCACTCAGGGCGGAAGATTGATCCAGGCGAGAATCTTCCATGGCCAGATCCAATGCTCCTCCGGACTCAGACATCGCACCACCCTCGTTCGTTCTTACGAATTACTTGTCGCCGTTTCCATTCTTGAGCATTCGGCAGTCTCCCTGAAAGACGGCGCCGGGTTTCATCGTGAGGGTCCGTGTCGAGATATTGCCATTGATTATCGAAGCCGGACCGAGTTCGACCCGTTCATGCCCGACAACGTCTCCGTTGACAGTGCCGCTGATCACTACCACGCCAACATCGATATCGCCGTCTACCAGGGCCGAGGCATCGACGATCAGCGTGCCCTTTTGTGAGCTCACCTTGCCGGCAAAGTGACCGTTGACCCGGAGCATATCCTTGAAAGTGATTTCGCCCGTGAGCTCAGGCTGCTTTTCGACCGGGCCGCCGCGCGGGCGCTGTTTGATGCTCAGGGTGCTGCCGCTGGCGCCCAGTTGTCCGGAGATCATTCCGTCCACCGGCATCCAGCCGCGAAAGGTAGCTTCGCCGGTGACGATCGGAACACGGGGTTGAAAGAGTGCTCCAGTGTCCCGGCGCGGCCGGGCCGTTGGCATGGCAGCCGGGATGTACGCCGTGGACAAAGGTCGTGATGGTTCGATCCCCGCCAATGCATTCGGCAGGCGCGGGGGAATTTGACCGGATAAAATCTGCGGGCTGCGATTTATTCTTTCAGCCAGCTCGTCTGTTGGCTCAACTTTCAGAACTGCCTTTGCAGGGGTCATTGTCACTCCTCCACCGGGACCACCCTTGCGGGCTCGGCGCTGGATCCAAATTCTATGTGGGAAGAAATTGCTACGGGACGAGTCTTTCGAGAAATACGCCTTGAATGGCGCGCACATTATCACAGGCTCGCCAGGTGTTCAAGGAATTTCAGACGAGAGGGGCTGCCTAATTTGAGAGGTGTTTAGAGTACCGACTTTAGTCGGGTTCGTTACAGTTGTAAAAAAGCCGACTTAAGCCGGTACTCTGTACGCCCGTTTTCCAAGTGGAGATACTGGCCGGACAAAGTGTCCCACACACACAAATTGAACCATTTCCGAGCGAACGCCAACGCAATTTTGAAAATGCGCCCGCACCACTTGCCGCCTACTTTGAGTTCTGAATGCTCAACGCCAGGATGTCATCGAGCGCGCAGACCGCGGCACTC
>JAWWPL010000300.1:0-11149 GCA_033850605.1 Blastocatellia bacterium
GAAACGATCCACGAAATACACGAAGCGGAGACTTTAGTTGGTGCAGTTTCGTGTGAATTCGTGGATCGCTTTTCTGGAAGGGAACAAGACACAAACAAAGCTAGACACGACTTAAGCTCCTCAACCACTAAGATCCCTTTTGAGCAAGGCTGGGTCCTGTAAGCATTTACCTGCTTACGGAACCAGGGAATCGTCAATTGCCGGAGAGAGTCAAGCGAGCAATTATCCGTTTTGGAAGGGATCGCTTTCGACCTTAGCGTGTCGAAGTATCCGCCTCGGTCTCGTCGAGCGTCTTGTCTTCTTCAAGGGGTGGTAGCTCGACGGTGATGCGATCGGCATTGGCTTCGCGCAACTCCTCGCCCGTGAACTTGGCCAGAACTACGGTAATGTTATCTTCCCCGCCGCGATAGTTTGCCTGATCCACTAAAGCGTCACAGGCCGCGGCCAAGTCGCCATTATTTTCGGCGACAATCTGGCGGATATCTTCATTGCGTAGTTTCCCGGAAAGCCCGTCACTGCAAAGAAGCAACATGTCACCCTGCCGGATCTGAATGCGGGCCGTAGCGGGGGCCAATTCGGTCTGGGCGCCGAGGGCCTGGAGAATCACGTTGCGAAACATGTGTGTCTCAGCTTCTTCTTCGCTAATCTGGCCTACATCGACAAGTTGCTGTACGAGGGATTGGTCTTTTGTGGCCAGACGGATCTGATCGCCCCGCATGACGTAGGCGCGGCTGTCTCCGACCTGCACCAGATCAAGCTTGTCGCCCTTGATTGCGGCGCCCGTTAGGGTCGCGCCCATACCGCTGCAACGGCTGTCTTCCAGGCTCTTGTAATGGATGTTCCGGTTCGCCTGCATGGTGGCTTCCTTCAGGCAGTCCACCAAAGGCGCGCCAGGTACACAGCCGGCGCCGTCTACGTTGGTTCCCATCAAGACATCATGGACAGCCTCTATCGCCATGCGACTGGCCACGTCGCCAGCCAAGGCGCCGCCCATGCCGTCAGAAACCACGAGCACCAGGCCTTGTTCGCCCAATGGGAACTGATTCATTTCAGAAGGACCCACGGGTCCATCTGAGCCACTCCAGGTTCGCGGAGTGGTGAGATCAAGGAGGAGAAAGTTGTCCTCGTTTCCGCGGCGGACGCGGCCAACGTCAGACCTTGCATGCAGCTCAACCAGCATAATTGGGGATCGTAAGTGTCGACTCCGATAAGACTATGGGTACGTCAGGATTTTATATTGTCGCTCGTCACTTGTCACTTCTTAACCGCCGCCAACGCCTGATCCAAGTCCGCGATGATGTCGTCGGTGTCTTCAATGCCAACTGAAATTCGCACCAGTCCATCCGTAATTCCCAAACGCTCGCGCACCTCTGGAGCGACTGAGGCGTGCGTCATCGTGGCCGGATGACAGACCAGGGTTTCGACGCCGCCCAGGCTTTCTGCCAGCGTGCAGAGCCGGGTTGACTCGAGCACCAGACGCGCATTTTCAAGAGAACCGACATCGAACGAGACCATGCTGCCGAATCCCTTCTGCTGACGCTTGGCTAGTTCGTGCTGCTTATGTGAAGGCGAGCCGGGATAGTAAATCTTTTGCACCTTCGGATGATCTTCTAAGAAGGCCGCCACTGCCCGCCCTGACTTATCGTGCTGTTCCATGCGCAGCGCAAGCGTCTTGGTGCCGCGCAGCACGAGCCACGAATCAAACGGCGAAAGAATAGCGCCGGCGCTGTTCTGAATAAAAGCAATCCAACTGGCGTCGTCCTCATTATTGAGAACAACGGCGCCGCCGATACCATCAGAGTGTCCGTTCAGAAACTTCGTCGTCGAATGTACGACTATATCCACGCCAAACTCAAGCGGTCTCTGAAGATAGGGTGACATGAAAGTGTTGTCGCAAACGACTCGAGCGCCGGCAGCGTGGGCCACCTCTGAAACTGCTTTCAGATCGGTAACAATCATTACCGGGTTCGTCGGCGTCTCGACAAACACCATGCGGGTATTGTCTTTGATGGCGGCCTCGACGTTGGCCACTTCCGAGGTGTCTACGAACTCGAACTCGATCCCATAGTTGGCCAGTACCCGCTTGAACAGGCGGTTGGTGCCGCCATAGGTGTTATCGGAGACGATCACGTGGTCGCCGGCCTTTACCAGACGCATCGTCGCGTCGATCGCCGCCATGCCCGAGGCGAAAGCGTAGCCGAACTGCGCGCCTTCCAAAGCCGCCAGGTTGCGTTCCAGCGCCAGGCGCGTCGGGTTAGCGGTGCGGGCGTATTCAAAGCCCTTGTTCCGGCCCAAACCTTCCTGGGCATAAGTCGAGGTTTGATAAATCGGAATAGTGACAGCGCCGGTGGCCGAGTCCGGTTCCTGACCGGCATGAATTGCAGTGGTAGCGAAACCCATAAGAATACAAGAAGTCCTAAAATTCCAAAATGCAAGAGGTCGGAATCAGAAGGACGGATAGTAGCGTGTGCATGATTTTAGTGTCAATTCAACAGAGCTTGCTAACTTTTGGGCGCGTGCGATGGCGCCAGTTGGAAAAGCCTGGTTTTCGGCTTGATGCATCCCTGCTCCTTGCAGGAAAACGCCACAGATTCTTTAACCTAGAAGGGCTAGTTATGGGGTGAAGAATTTCAATCGCCCCGTTGGGAACCGAACTCGCGAGCATCGTTTGGCGGATGAGTATTGCTAATCTAACGGGGTAGCGCGACCGTCAGGGAGGACACAGAGGCGCACGATTGAGCCCTCCCTGACCGTCGGGACAGTGCCCCGCATCGCAGACCGACTGGCAAGAACACGCACTTTGCCCCACTATGGGCCGTCGATTCAGGTTTCCGTCAAGGACAGAATCGAGTATCATCGTCGCGAATAAAGCCGTCGTCAGTGCCCAATTGAATAGTCTCCGAGAGGATTAGTGCCCCATTTACCCGAACCGGCCCGGTTCATCAAGAGCTAAACTAAATGGCTGACGAAGATCAAACCGATGACCTTTCTGCTGACGAGCGCCGCCAGTTCGACCGTTCGCGTCTGATCGTGGACGTTCATTTCGACGGCGCGGATTCGACCGGTGTAGCGGGCACAAAGGATATAAGCCTCGGTGGGTTATACCTCAGCACCCAGGTACAGATTCCAGAAGGAGCAAGACTGACCTTGAGGATCCCGCTCGGCGGTGAGCATGTCATCGTCAAGGCGGATGTGGTATACAGCAATCCCGGTCACGGCGTCGGAGTCAGGTTTCATCGACTTTCGGACGAGGCCCACGCGGTAATGGAACGCGAGCTCCCCGCGCCCTAGATCGGTTTTACCGGCGGCTATTGCCCGCCGAGACCACGGACTAAATATGTTCGATCAATTCACGCTCGGTATTGAAGAAGAGTTTCAGATTGTCGATCCGGAGACTCGCGAACTGCGCTCGCACGTGTCTGAGTTCCTCGAAGAAGGCAAGATGATTCTCGGCGAGCAGATCAAGCCGGAGATGATTCAGTCGATGATCGAAGTCGGCACCGGCATCTGCCACAACATTCAGGAAGCGCGGGCTGACATTTCGAATCTGCGGGGCGTGATTGCCTCGCTGGCTGAGAAAAATGGACTCAAGATCGTGGCCGCGTCGACGCATCCGATTTCGCGCTGGCAGGATCAGAAGATTTTCGATGATGAACGATACGAGCTGCTGGTGCAGGAACTGCAAACCGTCGCCCGCTCGCTTCTGATCTTTGGCTTGCACGTTCATGTCGGTATTCCGGATCGCGAGCGTCAGATTCATATCATGAACGCGTCGCGGTATTTTCTGCCGCACATCCTGGCGTTGACAACGTCGTCCCCTTTCTGGATGGGACACAACACGGGGCTCAAGTCCTATCGCTCGGAAATTTTCAAGCAATTTCCGCGCACCGATATCCCTGACCACTTCGATTCCTATCCCGGATTTCAGCGCTATGTCGAACTGCTGGTAAAGACCGGCTGTATCAACGACGGCAAGAAGATCTGGTGGGACTGCCGGCCGCATCCAGTTTTTCCGACGCTGGAGTTTCGCATTTGTGACATTCCCACGCGCGTCGATGACACAGTAGCGATTGCGGCGCTCTTTCAGGCCATCGTTGCCAAGCTAACCAAGCTGATGGAAAAGAATCTTGGGTTCCGTTTGTACCGGCGCATGCTGATTCAGGAGAACAAGTGGCGTGCTGTGCGTTGGGGGCTGGAAGGCAAGATGATTGATTTCGGCAAGCAGAAGGAAGTGCCGACCCGCGATCTGGTTCTCGAGCTGTTGGAATTCGTCGACGACGTGCTGGACGATCTGGGTTCGCGCAAGGAGATCGAGCACATCCACACAATTCTGGAACGAGGAACCTCTGCTGAGGAGCAGTTGCGCGTCTACAACGAAACCAACGATCTAAAGGCCGTCGTGGATCGGCTGATGGAATTGACGATGGAACACGTTCCTCGCAATGTGGATCTTAGCGTAGGGAAATTCGCTACCGCGCAGTCGACGATCGCGAAGTGAGCCGCCGTACGTCTTTGGGCTTAACCACAGAACGATCCACGAAATCACACGAAGCTTCGTGGATCGTTTTACCTGGCAAAAGCGTGGAATACTTATTTGATACAAACATCAACCAACGCAATCACGTCCTCGACAAACTCTGACGAGGCTTTCTCGACGAATTTCGCCTGGCGGACACGATAGTCAATCGACTTCACTTGCTCGACCATGACGAAACCCGTTAACTGAGAGGTATGTGGTACGGGCAAATGAAAAGGAATCTTTCGATCCGTGTTCGTGATCGGACAAGCTATCGCTAACCCTGTCGCTTGATTGAACAGATAATTGCTAATGATTATGGCGGGGCGCCGCCCTCTTTGTTCATGACCGGCCTGGGGATCGAAAGAAAGAGTGATGAAGTCACCCTTTTCAGGAACGTAGGCAGGCATCTACCATTCTTCCTTCCCAACCGGCTCGCCAAAACCTTCTTCGGTCGCTTGGTACTGGGCAGGCATCCGAGAAACCAGTTCAGCCAGATCGAATTTCTTACCGTTTACCGGTCCGTCAAAATCTGGCACCACAACAAAGACCTTTGCCTTCTCCGGCAACCGAACATTTGCCGCGAGTTTGACTTGTCCGTCTTCAACCGTCCCCGGAAAAGTTATTACTGGCATAAAGTATCCTCCGAACGTCTCAATCATACGATACATGTGACTACGATGCCGACTGTGTGGTGCCACCCCGTCTCGCCAAATAATACTGCCACAACATCCTCGCAGCAACGGATCGATACGGACGCCAAGCCTCAGCGATCTTTGCTAGCTCAGCAAAACTTGGGCGAGCGTTCATCTTGAGTAGACGGCCCAACGCCGAGGCAAGGGCAACGTCACCATCGGGCCAGATATCGGCACGGCGCAGCGCCATCAAGAGATAAATGTTTGCCGTCCAGGGGCCCACACCTTTTATGCGTAAGAGCGCCGCATGCGCGTCTTCATCTTTCATCCGCGCAATCTGCTCCAGATCGCCATTGGTGAAGGCTTGCGCGACCTGCACGCAGTAATGCGCCTTCTGTCTCGTGACGCCGAGCGAACGCAGAGGTGCTTCGCCTGCTGCGATGAAGCCGGCCGCAGTGAAGGGTTCGATGTTTGATTTAAGACGCCCGAACATTGCGCGCGCTGATACGAGCGAGACCTGTTGCTCGAGGACAATTCGCAGCAGAGTAGGGAAGCCCGGCCGTCTCGCCCACATCGGCGGCGGGCCATGGACGCGATGAATTGCAGCCAGGTGCGGATCGCGCGCCGCCAGCGCCGCGGCTGCTAGATCGAGGCTTTCGCGCGTTAGACGGGCTGGGTGAGCGTTCGTTGTCGTTTTCAACGAGGCGGGGACGCCGAGCTTCTGCCGCAGGCACAGGCTCCAGAGGCCCTGCGCCTGCGGCAGTCGATGACTCAACTAAGGAGTCGCAGTAATGGTAAAACGTGAAGCCGGCACATTGGATTTGACGTCATAGGAAACGATATCAAGGTCGGCGAAAGTCTGACCCTGAAGGCGGGTGATGACGTGGAACGGCAGCATCATGCAATCAGCCCGGCGATAGTCGCTGCGCTGCTCTTCGATCAGCACCTGGCTACGGTATCGCGTGGTGATCTTGTCGATCAGAAACGTCTGTTTGTTGATCCAATAACGCACAGTGTCGTCCGAATTGAACTTCACTTCCACAACATAATCTCCGCCTTCGTCGGCCTGGCGCACCGCGACGAGTGAACCTTCGATGGCGCGGTTCAAAGTGTCGAAACCCATCATTGCCCAATGGCGTGATACGGCGGTTTCACGAACACGAAACTCATTACCCATCATCATGCCGCCACCCTGCGAGCCGGTGAACACCAGAAAAGTCGGGCCGGGGCCGAGGGCCGCGATTGGCGCAACATCGAGCCGCCGCCGCATCTGCTTGTCCTGATAATCAGTAATCCGCAGTTTGACTTCGGCCACGGCGCCCAGGGGATTAGCAGCCAGGCCGCCAAAAGCTGCCGCATTCACGAAACCACTGGCTTGCACCGTGACGTTTTGCAAACCAGCGTAGTCAGGACCGCCGTGAGCGATCCGGGTTACACTAAGAATCTCGCGGCCGGTAAAGTCGGCAGCCGCATTGGGAACGGTGGTCGTGGTTATGGTTAGTGCCAGAGCCGTCAGGCAAAAAAGTACCAATAGCAGGGTTTTCCTTACAGCTAATCGTCGTAACATTGTTTGAAGTTCCTCCCGATTAAGTTTGATGTCCGTGCGCACCCACCCCTTATAGCAGAGTTCCGCCGCAGGTCAATAGGTGAACGTGAAAGAGTAACGTCCTGGTCTGAGGACGCTGCAAACGTTCTTCATTTGCGTCTTTTATGACGAATCGACCCCAAAACGGTCGCCCCCCCCCATTAATCTACAGTGGGCCGGCCGGGTGAAATGAAATCGTTGTCTAGCGTGATTGTGACAAGAACCTGGTGACCCTGCCAACGCCTGAGCCACGCTGGCTCGTTACTAGGATGTGATTGTGTGCTCCAGAGCCAGCTGCAGAAAATTCTCAAACAGAATTCTTCCATCGCGTGATTCGTTTGGATGTTCCCAACGCGTGCGGCTCTTGTTCCAGTCTTCGAAAGATTTTTCGAGGTGAAACTGGACGGTGTAAATCAACTGCCCGCCCGCTCGCTTAACCATCATTTGATTCCGGCAAAGATACGAAGTTGCGAGCAGCTGGAAGCCCGCCGGAACCGAATCAAGTTGCAGCCCGTGATTCTGCCACACCCTCAGGATGCGCCCTTCCTTCGTATAGTCCTGCCAGACTCCTGATTGCGGGTTGTTAATATCGGCAAAGATCGGATCTTCAGGTTCGACTATGCGAACCAGGCGATACTGATATTCAATCACTCGATCGTTGCGGCGCTGACTCTGTTCCTGGCTGTCGAGGGTCACGACTCGCGACCCGAAGCTCAGGCCTACCATTTGATGACCGCCGCAGATACCCAGGACCGGGATGCGCGTAGCTCGAATAAAGTCTGCGAAGTCAGCCAGGATCTCGGGCCTATAGTAATCAAAGTCGCGCAAGGTTCCGCTGAGCACAATTGCGTCAGGCCGAAATTCTTCGGCGACAGAGGCCAGGGCTGAAACGTGCGCGACACGCGTTTCCGGCTCTTTTACCAGGCGCAGGATGTTGCTGGCTATATTTTGCAGCGCCATCTCAGCGATCTGACGCTCGCGTTTGAGATGCACCGAGACTTCTTTTCCCCATTCCGCCCGCGCCACCTCCGAGATGTCGGTTTCGTCGCGCAGCAGATTGTCCACAATCAGGACCCGAACTGAGTCGATGCGTTTCTCGATCGCTTCATAGCGACAAAAGGTCTGTTGGTTGAAAGGGAAAGGAAGCGAGTCGATCGCTTCGGCTGGTGTGGCGTTGTCCAAGTCCATTCGGTGAATCTCTTGCGGAATCTCTTTCCTGGTAGCAGGGCAGCTTTATCGTCGTCCTTGCTTCGTGCTCTGCTTGAACTCCGGAATCCGCGTGCCCGCTCCGGCGTCTGAAATGTCATCTCGTACTTTACCAATTAAGAGGCTGCGAATGCGAGTCGCGAAAGCCTCGCTGCGAGCGCCAGCCAGACTGTCAGCCAATAGCAACATTCGGTGCCAGGAACTTTCAAGCTCATCCGCGAGATGTGAAATCCTGGTAATGTCATACGGAATCGCCACGGCCGCACAACCGGCGCGAGCAAAGATCGCCAGGTAACGCGCTGTCGACAGATCCGGGCAAAGCATTCGCGTGTGACCCACCTTTAACTCAATCCCGAGCAGAGTGTGTTGTACTTCGGGCTGCGATTGTTTTGAACCGCGCCTGGTCGTCGATGGAAAGACATACGATCGTGTGCGCAACGTCAAAATTCGCTCACGGTATATCCGCGGCAACCACGAATCGCCCATATCAGTTTTGATCTGCAATAACAGTTCGCCAGCGGATGACTGAGCCGGTCGTGTCACCCTTGATTTTGGAGCAAGTCGAGGCGATGCGTCTATCTTGCGAGGGGCCATGCTGATGAGCTACCGGATCAATACTGAGGTTGTGGGCCGGGAACCGAAGGCCTTGATTACTCGCTCAGGGAAGAGGCCGAGATAGAAGACCGAGGCGATCGTAAGTATCAGTGCGACTGCAATGCTAGCGCGGATGGGCGGTGGATCCCAGGGCGCGTTTCGCTCGCGAAAGAACATGACCACGATCAGCCGCAGGTAATAATAGGCCGAGATGGCAGTATTCAAAACACCAATCACAACCAGCCAGACGTAACCCTGGCGAACCGCATTGGTAAACACCATTACTTTACCCATAAATCCAGCGGTCAACGGCATCCCCAAAAGGCTCAACAGGAATAAGGAAAGCGAGAAAGCGAGCACGGGCGAGAGGAACCCAATTCCGTTGTAGTCATCAACTTGATTATGACGATCATTGCCGCGCGCAATCAGAGTGATAATCGCAAAGGCGCCCATGTTCATTACCGCGTACGTCAGCAAATAAAAGGTCACTGAAGTCAGCGCAGCATTACGTTGATCGGGGTCGGACGCCGCTCCGGCGGCCACGAATCCAACCAGGGCATAGCCGGCGTGCGCTATTGATGAATAGGCCAGCATCCGCTTGACGTTGTTTTGCACGAGTGCGGCTACGTTGCCGACACTCATCGTGAGAGCAGCCATGACGGCCAGCGCGCCCAGCCAACTCTTGTGCGCGTAGCCCGCCGTACTGGCCACGGCGGTCGCGATCGGAAAACCAAAAACGAAAACGCGCATGAACGACGCGAACCCGGCAGCCTTTGGGCCGGCAGCCATGAAGGCGGTGACCGGCGTTGGTGCGCCCTCATACACGTCGGGAGTCCAGACATGAAACGGAGCGGTGGCGACCTTGAACCCAAAGCCCACCAAAAGCATCGCCAGACCCGCCAGCAACAACGCCGGATATAGCGAATGATTCAACCTGCCGGCGATAGCTGCAATGTTCGTCGTACCAGGCAGGCTGTCAGTAGCGGTAGCTCCATAAACCAGCGCGATGCCGTAAAGAAGAAACGCGGAAGCAAACGAACCGAGAATGAAATACTTCAGGGATGATTCGTTCGAGCGCACGTCGGTGCGCCGAAAGCCCGCCATGACGTAAGTGGCGATCGATAGAATCTCGAGACCGAGAAAGACAATTACCAGATCGCCAGCCGAAGCCATTAACATCATGCCGCACGTGGCAAACAAGAGCAGCGCATGGAACTCGCCCGCCGGCAACTTCTCTATATCGATCCAGACAGCGGCGATCAGCACGGTGAGAATGGAAACGATCACAAAGATCAGAGTGAAGCTGAGCCGCAACTCATCGAGGACAATCATGCCGTTGAAGGCAGAGTGCACACCAGTTGCTCCTGCACCCAGCCAGATAGACGCCGCACCTGCGCTCAGCAGAGCGAAAATTGACAGCCCGCCAGTCAGCCAACGTTGGCCGCGACGCGCGAAGGCGTCGATCATCATGACTATTACCCCGGCTACTCCAACGATCAGTTCTGGCGCGATGAGCGTTAGATTGATGTCCGGAGTGGTTGATTGAAATGCGATTAGCGACATCTATTTTCTATTAGCAAAAGTTAATGACTACCAAACTGCCCACGGGTAAAGTCGCGCCAGGTTGTTCTGCCTTAGCGATCAGAATCGCCCGATGATGCCAGCAGTTTATTAAGCCGCCCGCGCAGGTCTGCCTTGTAAGCGTCAGCGGGCGAGCGCATGCCAAATTGGACCGGCGCGTCAATGCGGCCGTCTTTGCCAAGCAATACAATCATCGGCAGCCGCACGCGGGGCGAAAATTGAGAAAAAACCATTTTGGCCGTGTCCCGCAAAACGGGGAAGCTCACCCTCCGCTCTTTTGCGTATCGCTTCAACGCGCTGTTGCTGACTTGATCCGTGCTCTCGATGCTGACCCAGTAAAACTTTATCGGCCGGCTCTGATACTCGGCCGATAGTTCCTCCAGCGCGCGCAGCTCTGTGCTGCAGGGCGCGCACCAGGTGGCGCCAAACGAAACCAGTACGACGCTGCCCTTCAATTCCTTCATGTCATAGACGCGGCCGTCGAGTCCCTGCAACTTCATGCTGGGCGCCACCTCGGCGCTCTTCGTCTGACCTTGCGACGGACCCATTGCCACACTAAAAGCAGCAACCGCCATTAGAGTCACTACTAAAGTGGTGCGAAGGATTGTTTCTTTCATACTCTCGAACCGGTTAACGAGACTCGCGGCCCTCGCCTGCGTCGATCACGGCTGTCGTCTCTACAGCCTGAGGGCTGATAAGAAATCGTCGCGTCGCTTCAATGCTGGCGCGGGTACGATTCAGAAACGGCGCGGGATAGACACCCATAAAGATCATCAGTGCCAGCAGAGGAAGCACTAGCGCAATTTCCCGGATGTTCAAGTCCGGCAGTTTGGCGTTTGCGTCACTGGTCGTTGTTCCAAACACCACTCGCTGTAACATCCAGAGCATGTATACCGCTGCCCAGATGACTCCCGTCCCGGCCAGCATCGTCACGATCCATGCGTGCTGGACGGCGCTCGAAGTCCAGGAGCCCAGCATGATCAAGAACTCGCCCACGAATCCATTTAGAAAAGGCAGACCGATTGACGAGAG
>JAWWPL010000343.1:0-10080 GCA_033850605.1 Blastocatellia bacterium
TAAATCGGAAAGGTAACCTGGTCGTGCGCCCGGCTGAGGGCGATGCCCGCTCAGCGGATCTGAAGGAGATTATCGAGGATTTAGCCGGCCGTGGCATTACCACTCCGGTCCTGCTTCGATTTCCGCAACTCGTGTCCGCCCAGGTTCGCAAACTGCAGCGCGCTTTTAGTAAGTCGATTCGCGAATACGACTACCAGGGCGCGCATATGTGCGTCTATCCGATGAAGGTCAACCAGCAACGCGCGGTGGTGGAAGAATATTTGCGCGAAGGGTCGCGCTATGATTTTGGGCTCGAAGCCGGATCGAAAGCCGAACTGTACGCCGCGCTGGCCCTGGAACAAACGCCTGACAGCCTGCTGGTGCTCAACGGTTTCAAAGACGAAGAGTTTATCGAGATGGCTTTTGCCGGCGCCAAAGCCGGCAAACGCGTAGTCATCGTCGTGGAAAAGCTGAGCGAGCTGGATCACATTCTGCGTATGGCTGATCAGACTGAGGGAGCCATGCCCATCATTGGCATGCGCGTTAAGCTCTATTCAAAGGGTTCGGGCCGTTGGGAAAAATCGGGCGGCGAGGCGGCCAAGTTTGGCCTAACGACCACCGAGCTGTTGGAAGTAATCAATCGTTTGAAAGAAGCCGATCGCGTCGACATGTTGCGCCTGCTCCATTTTCATATCGGCTCGCAGTTGACTGACATCAAGCGCATCAAGAACGCGATGAAGGAAGCCGCACGCGTCTATGCCAAAGTCAAACAGATGAAGGTCCCGATTGAACTGCTGGACGTAGGTGGCGGCATGGCGGTCGACTATGACGGTTCAAAGACGGCGTTTGATTCTTCCGCTAATTACAACTCGCAGGAATTTGCCAACGACGTCATCTATACGATCAAACAGGTGTGCGATGATGAAAACGTTCCGCATCCGACGATCATTCAGGAGTCCGGCCGCTTTCTATCGGCCTATCACGCGATCCTGGTGACCAACGTGCTCGAGGAAATCGAGACCGTAGTCGAAGATATCACACCGATTGAGATCGACGATGACGACCCGCAAGTCGTGATTGAACTTGGCGACCTGCGCGAATCGATCACCATCAAGAATTATCGGGAGTACTATCACGACGCGCTCGAGCATCGGGAAGAGCTGTTCACGCTTTTCAACCTGGGACTAATCTCGCTGGAAGATCGGGCCAAGGGCGAAGTGCTTTTCTGGGACGTGTGCGAAAGCGCCAACAAATACGCGCAACAGGCCAAATACATTCCGGAAGAATTCGGCGAACTCCGCCGGCTGCTGTGCGCCAAGTACCTGGCCAACTTTTCGGTGTTCAAATCCCTGCCGGACCACTGGGCCCTCGATCAGTTGTTCCCGATTGTGCCGATTCAAAAACTGAATAAGCCACCGACTGAATTTGCGACCCTGTGTGATATCACCTGCGATTCCGACGGCGTCGTCGACAAATTCGTCGACCTGCACGACGTTAAGCAGGTGCTCGAGCTGCACAAGATCGATCCGGACGAGCCCTACTATGTGGCGTTCATGCTGGTGGGCGCCTACCAGGAAGTAATGGGAAACAATCACAATCTTTTCGGCACGCCGAACGAAGCACAAATTCACATCGATGAGGACGGATATCTGATCAAGAAAGTGATTCGCGGCACTACGGTGGGTGAGGCCGTGGGACGCGCGCGCTATGAACGCGGTCTACTGCACGACGGATTTCGACGCCAGGTAGCGCAGCGAATCAAGAACGACGAATTAACCGAAGCCGAAGGCGCCGAGTTAGTCAATTTTTACGAGGCGCGTTTCGATGCCTACACCTACATTACAAGTAACGGTAACCGGGTGAAGGGTCGCCGGCGTCATGATCATTAAGAATTGTCTGACAAAAGTCAGTTTGTCGTTGTTGATAGTTTAGAAGCGGGCTACCGCCCGCTTAGTCGGGCAGTAGCCCGACTCTAAACAGATAACTAAAGACGCTTGGCGAGCACGTAACGACAAACTAGAGTTTGCCGACATTTGAAAGAGGTTAACACGAGCTTATGGTGACACAGCGAAAACCAAAACCCAGCAAGTACCTGACGATTCCCACCCGTCCCGTGCAAGTCGACCGGGATCGTTCAGTGGCCGGTCTGCTGGAAAAGATGGAAGGCACCGGATTCGGCGGCCGCCAGTTGGCCGAGGCGCATCGCATCTGGCTGGACATGCTGGGCGACAACACCACCATCATGATGGCGGCTTCGGGAGCACTGATACCCGCCGGCATGCGTCGGCTCCTGGCTTATGTGGTTAAGAATCGCTTTGTCGACGTCCTGGTGCTGTCCGGCTCAGTGATTTTTCACGACCTGCACGAGACGTTGGGACGGCATCACTTCCAGGCCCATCCGAACATGACGGACGCCGAGCTCGAGTCGGCCCAGATCAATCGCATGTGGGACCTGCTGGCAAGTGAAGAGGAATATCACGAAGCTGAAGAGTGGGTCGGCGGATTTGCCAGCCAGCTCGATCAATCCCGTCCCTATTCAACTCGTGAGTTCCTGCATTTACTCGGCCGGGAACTGGCAGAGATTGCTGCTGAAGACGGCGTGTTGACTGCCGCATACAAATCCCGTGTGCCGGTCTTTTGTCCGGGGATCACCGACAGCGGCATCGCCGTCGGTATCGCGGGCTCTCGGTTTGAAAAGAAAAACAACTTTCAGTTCGACATCGTTCAGGACGTTTTGGACATGGCGCAGATCGCCATCCGCGCCCGCGTCTCAGGAGTGATAAATATCGGCGGCGGCATTACCAAGAGTTTCCTGCGCCAGACCGAGATGTCCGCGCACATCTTCAAGCAGATGATTCACGGTCACAAGTACGCGATTCAGATCGCTGCCGACGCTCCGCACCCAGGCGGCCGCAGCAGCGCCGTCGCCTTCGACGAGTCTCTCGTGTACGGCAAGCTGGGACGTGGCGCGCTGACATCGTACGTAAACTGCGACGCGACCATCGCACTGCCAATCATCATTACCGCCCTTTCCCAGACGGCCGCAAAGTATATGAAAGGCCGTCGCCGCCCGAACTTTACCTTCAGCGGTAAAGACCTGATCATCGAAGTGCCTTAGGCGCTGTTAGCCGCGTTAATGCGGCTTCCCCGAAGGCTTTTTGGCCCAGCCGTTCTAGAGAGTGTGTCAGAAGCCCGACCGGAGGGAGGGCAACAGTCGCAGGCACTTTTCATTCAAGAAAAGTGGCAGGGAACCCTTATGTTGATGCAACGGACGATCGTCGCGAGTGTTGCCCTCCTCACGGTCGGGCTTCTGACACAGGCTCTTCGGCTGGGTAAGATGCGAATCAATTTTGTGTAGCCCGCTTCAGCGGGCTTTTTCTTTCTTCTACCAGATGTGCTAAAGCGCCCGATGGTAAGCGCGCTACTTAATCACCTCAGCCGCCCACCCAGCGCTCAAAGCGCTGGTCTATAAACCTTCGGGCAAGCCCGATGAACCCGGGCTCCAGATCCGCCGCTGTTGATACATCACCGCAGTCGTTGGCTTCTCTTCCTCAGCTTCGCTAAACTCGAACGCATGACCGAGTCACAGTCCCTGCCAATGAACTTCGGCGGCATCATCGAAGAAGAGTTTTCCTGTTTCGACAATTCACGCATCCTGGTCTGGCCCGTCGCGTACGAAGGCACCGTCTCGTACGGCGGCGGCACGGGACGAGGCGCGGAGGCGATCATCGATGCCTCGCGCAACATGGAACTCTATGACGACGAGACTGATGCTGAAGTCTATCGGCTGGGCATTCACACGCTCGACGAATCTTTATCAATCGATCCACCGGAACGGATGATGAATTCGCTTTACGATCGCGCGAAAGAACTTGTCTCGAGCGATAAATTCATCGCAATGATCGGCGGCGAACACTCAGTGAGTGGGCCGGTAATTCGAGCTCATGCCGAGAGGTATCCCAACCTGTCCGTCTTACAAATCGATGCGCACGCGGATTTGCGCGACACCTACGACGGCACCCCGCACTCTCATGCGTCAATCATGGCCAGAGTGGTTAAAGACCTGCGCATACCGGCAGTTCAGTGCGGCATCCGTTCAATCTCGGCGGAAGAAGCGCAAACTCTGGATAGCTTGCCGACTCGTATCTTTTGGGCCAGGGACATTGTCGGACGCAGCGATTGGTGGGGCGACGCGATGGAAGGCCTGACTGATAACGTCTATCTGACGATCGACATCGACGGTCTGGATCCTTCTCTGGTTTCAGCGACCGGCACGCCTGAGCCAGGCGGCCTCGGCTGGTACGAAACGGTTGGACTTATTCGGACACTCGCGCGCAAACGCAATGTGGTGGGAATGGACTTGACGGAATACTCCTACGTAGAGGGACAGAGCGCGTCGGCTTTTCTTTGCGCGAAGCTGATTTATAAAACACTGGCGTTCGTTTTTGAAAAAGAGACGAAGCGCGTGCGGAATGTTTAAGGATACCGCCCTGGCTCCGTTAGGAGCCAAATGTTTAGTCCCCGGTTGCCAAAAGATATCTTGAGATCCTTGAGCGAACATTACGTCGCTCGAGTGTCGTAATCCGGTTTCGTGTTTCGCTCGTTCAAGAACGATCCACGAAACCACACGAAATGGAACTAACCAGGTCCGCCTCGTGTGGTTTCGTGGATCGTTTTACTGGAGAGCCGCAAACTCTCAGCTGTTCGCGCTTCGCGCTCAGTGCGGACGGGACGTCCGCGCTCCCAGCACTTAAGTCAGCTTCTTCTTGAACGCTTCCTTCAAACCTGACTGGGCCTGGTCATGAGCGTCATACACATTCGGTCTTGCCAGTACGCTGCGATATTGCGTCAACGCGTCGTTACGCTTGCCCGCTAGATCCAGAGCGCGGGCAGCATACAAGTGCGCCATCGTCGCCAGACCTTGCTGCGCCGCCGGCACTTCAGCGGCCGCCAGGAATTCTTTGGCAGCGCGATCGTAAAGGCCGGCTGTCATCAGCGCCTCGCCGTATTTGAAATGAATCAGGTCAAAGGCCCGCGCCGCGCTATCACGCACCACTTTGTCTTTCAACAGTGAGTCGAAGGTAGCGAAGGCTTCGTTTTCAATGGCCGTAGTCGCGGGCGCGATATTCATGTTCGCAGCCCGCTCAAGCGCCGCCTGATAGACTAAAGCGTCCGCCGCCTCCAGACGGTAGAGATAGTTGCGCGGGTATTTCGCAGCCAACTCCTTACCGATTGCGGCAGCTTCCGCATAGCGTTTCTCGCGCGTGTACAAAACAATCAGCAGGGTCCGGGCCTCATCGCGGATCCATCGGCCTTCCCTGGTAACGCGCTCCAACGTTGTCAGGCCGCGCTTTTTCGAACCGCGAAAGCCGGCGACTCCGGCAATCAGCTTAACCGGCAAAGGCAGCGAGCCAACGGTGAAGTCATAGAGGCCAATTGTAATCTCGGCATCATGATAAGAAGGATCCAGCTTGAGCACTTCACGATGTCGATCCACCGCGTCAGAGCCGTCCTTTAACGCGGCAAAGTGCCGCCGCTCGACTGCTTCTTCAAACGAGGCCTTCAGCCCTTGAATCGCGCCCATAAAATAGAGGGCTTCGGTGTCCCGCGGGTATTGTTTCAAACGCGCCTCGGCCAGCAGGCGGGCTTGCCGCGTCAAGCTGCGGAATTGATCGACGATGGCTGGATCGACTTTGTCGTCACTGGTCGAATAAAAAGAATCGTCGCCGCCGTAGAGCGAAGACTGCAAGCGCCGCGTTTGATAGAGAGTCTCGATCCAAAGGCTGTCGGCCAAAAACTGCGGGCCCGCGGGATAATTCGGAAACGCCTGCGCCATTTCTTTGAAATTCTTGCGCGCGGTTTCGTAATCGAGATTGAACAGCGCTTCGGAGCCGGTGATGCGCAGCGTTTCGAACTTTGTCCGTTCGCCTTCGGTAAGCCAGGGAGTTGAGTTTTGCTGCGCAGACGCCAACCATGACGAGCCGAGCAGCGCCATGAAAATAAATACATTAACGAGATATTTCAAAATCGCATCCTCCAATCCCTTTTGACGAGGCTACTCCACGCACCGCCTGCTGATCACACATATCGCCAACACCGCGAGTAGTGACGCCAAATGTTTTTTTCATTTCTTTGACCTCAACTGAAGTGTGACGACCGCTCCGGCGTCCGCGCTAGCGGACGATTGAAAATAGCCCAGCGATTCATCGCTGGGATTAGCAGGCGTCCAGGGGGAAGTCGGTGAAGCGGACGCTCGCCGGTACAGAACCGGAGCGGTAGCGACCGGATGCCGGCATTCAACTCGCAAGTTTCTGATTCCATAGTCTTCGAAGGTTGAGTCTAGGATCCGGTCGCTATCGCTCCCGGTTCTGTATCAGTCGCCCGCTTCACGGGCTCACGGTTCCACGTTCTTACCAGATCCAGCAGTGAACTGCCGGGCTACAATCTTTCTGCGCTCTGCGGACTGCTAAAAATCTGTTTTGTGCGAAGCCACTTATTGGTAGCCGATTACGGTGCGCTATAGATCTTCTTCCATCTCTTCGTCTTCGCAATCACGCTGCCTGTCCCGCCGCCGATCAATCCACCTAATCCTCCGCCGAGCAACTTACCAAGGCCGGGATCATCTGAGCCCGGATGGTCGGCAGTCGAACCAATCGCAACGCCCGCGGCCACGCCGATTGCTGCCCCGAGGAGCGGATACACCCAACGCGATTTCCCTTTTCGAACTTCGCCAATTTCTTCCCGCGGCACGCTGATTACTCGGGTACCGCTGCCCGGTAGGCCTATCTCCATGAAGAGAGTGTCATCGGTTGTTTGTCGCTTCTCTCCTATGAATTCTCTTCCCTTCCTTGTGGTCACGATAACCCTTGTTCCTGGCTTCAGCTTTTCGACGTTGCTCCAATCAGAGAGATTTTTCTGCGCAACTAAGAGGCTCGGTATAAGCACTAGAATGAGAAAGGTTGCCGGCAGTTTCTTCGAGGGTCTCATCTTTAGCTCCTTCGGACGGCGCTCGTCGGTTTCTGGCTGCGCGGCTCAGCCGCCTGATGTTTCTCGCTTCGCCCCGGATACTCTTCGCGGCTTGGCCGCCAGATGTGCGGTAAGGCTGGCCTTACCGTTAGCAATCCAGTTTGACTCTGAGGGGCTACGCCCCGACCTCTGTCGCCCGCTAAAGCGGGCTTAGAGGTCTTCTCTGTTTCGGGTCGGAAAGGCGGAGCCTTTCCGCACATCAGGCGGCAAAGCCGCACATTAGTTCGAGAAGCTCTCGATATACTTCACGCCGCTTCCCGTATTGAACAACACGACGCTCTCATCAGCTTTCACAGACTCGTCTGCTAGTAACTTCCTTAGCGCCGGCAAACAGGCGGCGCCTTCGGGCGCGCAAAAAATTCCTTCGGCAGCGCCAATTTCTTTGGTGGCCGCAATCAACTCTTCGTCAGTGACGGCAATCGCAGTTCCGCCCGACGTTCGCAACGCATCAATGATCAGAAAATCGCCAATCGCTTTGGGCACACGCAAGCCTGAGGCTGTCGTATGCGCGTCGGGGAATTCATCTGCAAAGCGCTTACCTTCCTCGAACGCGCGCACAATCGGGGCGCAACCCGCGGCCTGCACGGTGACCATGCGTGGTCTCTTTGATCCAATCCAGCCCATCTGTTCCATTTCATCAAACGCTTTCCACATCCCGATAAGCCCCGTACCGCCGCCCGTCGGATACAGGATCACATCCGGTAAATCCCAATCGAATTGCTCGGCTAACTCGTAACCCATCGTCTTTTTGCCCTCGATTCGATACGGCTCTTTCAAAGTCGAGACGTCAAACCAACCTTCGGCTTCTTTGCGGCGACCGACCTCCGCGCCACAATCTGTGATCAGCCCTTCCATCAAAGTCACGTGCGCTCCAGTCTGCTCGCATTCGATCACGTTAGCCCGCGGCGTATCGTTGGGCATAAAAATGTGCGCTTCTATTCCGGCCCGGGCCGCATATGCTGCCAGCGCGCCCGCCGCATTGCCGGCCGAAGGCACCGCCAATTTTTTGACGCCCAATTCTTTGGCCATCGAGACCGCAGCGGCCATCCCGCGGGCTTTGAAACTCTGCGTTGGATTCTGCCCTTCGTCTTTGATGTAGAGCCGGTTCAAACCTATCTGCGCGCCGAGTCGCGATGCGCGCAGGAGCGGAGTGAATCCTTCGCCTAAAGTAACGATGTTCTCGTCTTGCTCGACGGGCAGAACTTCGCGATAGCGCCACAGGTCGGGGGCGCGCTGTCTCAAACTTTCTTTTGTCAAAGAAGCCGCCGCGCTCTTTAAGTCATAACGAACCAGCAACGGCTTTCCGCATTGCGAGCAAAGGTTGTGCAACCGTCGTGCCTCGTGCTTTAGACCGCACGCGGCGCATTCAAGATGAGTGACATTCATTGGATTTTCCTTTGAGATTAATCTGAGAAGCTTCGATAGGTCCGGCCTACCAGTGATAAGCCGATAATGATAGCGGTTTGTGGGCTAATGCGTCAGGTGGAGCGAGAATCTTGCGGCAGTGGCACAGACTTCAGTCTGTGAGTTTTTGAGAAGGGCGCATCACAGACGAAGTCTGTGGCACTTAAGACGCGCCCTCACGTGCACTTTCGCCCCCGTGAGGTTAAGCTTGCCAGCGACACTTAAATCAAACAGGAGAGAACACGAGATGCCAAATCGCACCGCGACGATCCAAACGAACAAAGGCACGATTAAGTTTGAATTGCTGGAAGAAGACGCACCGAAGACTACTGAAAATTTTCGCTTACTTGCCGAACGAGGCTATTACGACGGCGTAATTTTTCATCGCTGCATAAAGGGTTTCATGATTCAGGGAGGAGATCCCGACGGCACCGGCCGCGGAGGACAGTCGGCGTGGGGCGGAAAATTCGCGGATGAGATTAATTCATCGTCCGATGTTTACAAGCGCGGCTACAAAGCGGGCACGGTGGCCATGGCCAACGCCGGTCCGAACACGAACGGCTCGCAATTCTTTATCATGCACGCTGATTATCCACTGCCGCCAAGTTACACGATTTTCGGCCGCGTGACTGAGGGGCAGGAGGTAGTCAATTCGATCGCAACTGCCGAAACCGATCGCAGCGACCGGCCTGCTTCAGAGGTCAAGATGGAAAAAGTTACCGTGGAATGAATCAAATCGGACGCGGTCTTTTTTGTGTTCGTGCTTTCTTGCAATGCAAGACAAGAACGATCCACGAAATCACACAAACAAAAACCGGTTCGTTTCGTGTGTTTTCGTGGATCGTTCTTTCTGGTTACGCAATCTCAGAAGACAATTTGGCTGCGGAACGAATCTCGCCCGCGACAAAGTGTTTCGCCGCCTTGACCGACTCAGAGAGGTTTAGGCCATGCGCGAGGCCGGCGGCGGCGGCTGCCGAAAGCATGCATCCGGTCCCGCGCACTGGCGGTCCATCGATCCACTCACCACGCAGGATCGTGACGATGCCATCGTCATCTAATAAATCAATGGCCTCTGCGGAGAGCGCCGGAACCTGGCGCGGTGTTTCGGTTCCAATGGAAGGCGGACAGGCTGTCCGCCCTACTGGCAGGTGTCCACCTTTGACCAGCACTGCCCGGGCGCCTGCGTCGCGTAGTTTAGCTGACGCTTCATGCATATGAGATTCGTTCGTGATCGGCATACCCGACAACATTTCAGCTTCAGGAATGTTCGGTGTGATCAGGCGCGCCAAGGGCATCAGTTCAGCCAGCCAGGCGTCTCTCGCTGCTGGTTCCATTAGTTCGGCCCCTGAAGAAGAACGCAGCAGCGGATCGACGATCGGAGCCGGCATCCTGGTCTCGCGCAAGAGCCGCGCAACTTCCAAAACGAGTTCCCGCGTAGGCAGCATCCCGATCTTAACCGCGGCGATACGAAATTCTTTGACCAGCGGCAGGATCTGAGCCCGTAACGATTCGGCGGTCTGATGAATCGCGCCAAAGAACGTTTCGGAGTTTTGGAAAGTTAGTGACGTTATCGCCGCGACGGGCCGGCAATCGAAAGCCGTAAGGGTCCTAACGTCAGCGAGAATTCCCGCTCCACCGGAAGGATCGAAACCGGCGATGGTGAGCACGATG
>JAWWPL010000364.1:0-6283 GCA_033850605.1 Blastocatellia bacterium
CCAACTGCGATTCATTATCAAGCAGCGCAATCAGACCCGTATTGACATAAACCGATCCGTTGGGCAGGGCGAAAGCATTGGGCACCGGATCTCTGAGCGCACGAAACTTCCAAATCACGTGCTCGAGGTTTCGATCGCTGGGCAGAAGCGATTCACCAACACGCTGCAAATATGCGTTAGTGGCTTCGTCAAGAAAAACCTGGCCTTCCCGTTCGAAACGCTTGTCCAATAAGCTCGCCTGGTCAAGGAGATCGAGATCGGCCTTGCCGAATTTCAACTCTTCTTTGGGCGCCGATGTCGGCGATTGCGCGGTTATGCGAGCGCCTGAAACAGGTAAGGCAAGACAGAAGCTCAAGATCATCGCGACGATGAAGCGCATTCTGATGAACCCATTCATCCCTCATGACCTCGTGGGCAGATTACCTCACGGTAATCGACGGAAACTGGTAATTTCGGCCCGTACTATAGGGCGTGAGATTCGGGAAAGCAAAGAACTTTTGGCGGCGGGTCGCAGGTATCCTGGCTCCATAGTTATGGATGATCGGGGCACTAGCCCGACTGTTAGGGAGGGTTCAGGTTAACCGCGTAGAAAGCGGAGTCCTCCCTAAATGGTCGGGCTAATGCCCCGCTCGACTTTGTCAACTTCTGAGATACAACGCTAGCTTTTCAGATATCCGCGCAGCGACCGTCCTTCGCCGTATTCGATGTTACTTATCCGCCAACCAGTTCTTCCATTAACCAGAGTAAAGATAAAAACTTTTGGCTGGTTGAAGTTTTCAAACGTGACGTTGACTCTGGCCTTGCCGTCCGCATAACTAGGCATGGCGATCGCAAACTTTTTGATCTCCATATCCTGGGCGTCGTAAAGCGGATCTCCGTCGAGCGCGCCGACTTCACCCTTGGATTTAACGGCGTCATTCCAAATCATGTCCGCCAGATCTTTCTCGAAGTATTTGTACAGTAAAGCGCGGTTCCTGGTTTGAGAGAAGGGACTGTGCTTTCGGTTGTGCACGCGGTAGAGATCGGCGACCAGGGCGTTCGGAGAAAGCCGATTGATGCCGGCCGGCTGGCCATCGACTGCCGAAAAAGAAGCTGCGCCGAGAAACAACATTGTAGTGAACAAGATTGGCTTTACGAATCTCATGTATGTTTCCTCTCCAGGATTCTTCGGCTCGGCGCGATGCTAACCCGCACCACATTTTAGCAGGTCGCGGGACAGGAATTGGAAGAAACCGATCCACGAACCCACACTAAATAAGAACCAAGTTCGCGTGAAATTTCGTGTGATTTGGTGGATCGTGCCCGCGACTTCGCGTTCAGGGCAACCTAAAAGAAAAGGAATTGTCGATTTTGCGGCAGCCTTCTAAAGTAAACGAGGCTACGACTTTCGCGTAGCCCCGTTCCCCTGATTTCAGCAACTCAGTACTTTTAGTTGGTGCCGCTGGCGCCGCCACTGTACATCCCAAAGCTGCCCCAGATTTCATCAATGGTCTTTTCGTTGGCGCTGAACTTATCCGCGTCAGTTCCCACCATCACGATGTAGTTGTCGGTAACGTCGGTGCCTACCAGGACCTTGCCCTTAGTGGTCTTGCCCTTCTCGTCAACGGAAGAGATACTGGCTACGCTGTAATCGTCGCTCAGTTCCTTGACGTCAGTGACCTTAACGTCCTTCTCACCCATCGACTGAAGCACACCCTCGACCTTCTTCATCAAATCATCTTTGGTGAGACTTTTGTCTTTGAAAGCGAAAATCAGCACATTGATGTCGTATGGAGCCGGAACGTTAGCCGCGTAAACATCGACGCCGTTAACGGTGTCCGTCTTGTGCTCAGTTCCCTGAGGAACTTTGAACTCATAACCACGCTGTTCGTCAGCCATGGTGATCCAATCCGCGGGAACCGGATTGACCTTTGATTCGGGAAGCTTCTTGGTGGTCTTGGCAGACGTTGCGGCCGGCGACGTAGCCGGTGCGGGCGTTGAAGAAGCAGTATTAGGAGCCGGTTTTTGAGCGCAGCCGACGGTTAGAAGCGCCACGGCACTTAGAGACAGTAAAATCCTTTTCATCGATCCTCCTGAAGCAATTGTGTTTTGAAGCTTAGTCCTACGAGGGGCGTTCGCGGGAAAGTCTAGACGATCCAATCGTGGAGAAGTCCCCACAATTAAGTAAATAGCCGAAGCGACTCTAGTGCATGGGTGATGTTAAGTCAAAGTGCGCGCAATCTGGAGTTGAGACTTAGTTTGGGTTCGTGTTTGGTTAGCGGTCCGAAAAGAACGATCCACGAAATTGTGTCAGAAGCCCGACTGTTAGGGAGGGCGAGACTCGCAATTCTTGATTGAAGAAAACTGGCGGCGAACTGCTGTATTGCCGCCGATGGATGACCTTGGCGAGCGTTGCCCTTGCTCACGCGCGGGCTTCTGACACACCCTCCTGATCACCGGGCTAAAGCCTAATGAGATTTGCTTCGCTTCAATCCACCCTTATACGAGTTCATGAATCCAACCCACCTTACTGTCTCGTCGAAAAAAATATCCATCGAGATTTTGTTTCGCAAAACGCGATACCGCAGTTATGATAGCGCGCTACTGAATCAAGATATGAACGCTCTGCCCATCATTGTCGGCACGCTCTGCATTCTGGCGATCGCCTATCGCTACTATTCGGCTTTCATCGCCGCGAAGGTGCTCGCGCTGGACGACTCGCGACCGGTGCCGTCACAGACGATGTACGACGGACACAATTATTATCCAACCAACAAATGGGTTTTGTTTGGACATCACTTCGCGGCTATCTCCGGAGCCGGGCCTTTGATTGGTCCGGTGCTGGCGGCCCAATTCGGATTTCTTCCCGGACTCCTCTGGCTGGTTATCGGTGTCTGTCTGGGTGGCGCCGTACACGACTTCATGATTCTCGCCTCGAGTGTGAGGCGCAAAGGAAAGTCTTTGGCCGAGATCGCTCGCACGGAAATTAGTCCGCTGTCGGGACTGGTCGCCGGGATCGCCATCCTGTTCATTGTAGTGATCGCGCTGGCCGGCCTCGGCCTGGTAGTGGTGAATGCTCTGGCTGAGTCGCCCTGGGGAACATTCACGGTCGGCTTCACCATTCCGCTGGCCCTTTTCATGGGGCTGTACATGTATCGCTTTCGCAAAGGAAAGATCGTTGAGGCGAGCGTGATCGGCGTAATTGGATTGCTGTTCGCGGTTTATATGGGCGGCAAAATCGCCGATTCATCCTGGGCGGCGGCGTTCACCCTGTCACCGCACAAGGTGACATTGCTGATGGCCGGATACGGCTTTATCGCTTCGGTTTTGCCGGTGTGGCTGCTGCTGTGCCCACGCGATTACCTTTCGTCTTATCTTAAGATTGGAACCGTCGCGTTCTTAATCATCGGAGTGATTCTCGTCCATCCCAACCTGCAAATGCCCGCGGTGACGCCATTCGTTTCAGGCGGTGGGCCGGTGGTGCCCGGCAAAGTTTACCCCTTCGTCTTTATCACTATTGCCTGCGGAGCCATCAGTGGATTCCATTCGCTGATCTCGTCGGGCACAACACCGAAGATGATCGCGAAGGAAAGCGACGCTCGCATGATCGGCTATGGCAGCATGTTGATGGAAGGGGTGGTCGGCGTGGTTGCATTGATCGCGGCGACATCGCTCTTCCCTGGCGACTACTTTGCGATCAACACCCAGCAAAAGACCGACGCGCAAAAGGCAAGCTACGTTCGCATGGTCGACCAGGAAACCGAGCAGGGTTTCAATTTGCACCCACAGGAAATCGATCGTTTGCAGGAAGAATCCGGCGAAAAGAACCTGCGTGGCCGCACCGGCGGAGCGGTGACTCTCGCTTTGGGCATAGCCAAGATCTTCGACGGCATTCCCGGCCTGCGAGGTCTGATGAAGTATTGGTATCACTTCGCGATCATGTTCGAGGCCTTGTTCATTCTGACAACGATTGATACCGGCACGCGTGTGGCCCGTTTCCTCCTGGGCGAATTTGGGGGACGTGTCTTTCGAAGGCTTGAAGAACCTAACTGGCTGCCCGGATCCGTTGTGACCAGCGGGCTGGTGGTTGCCGCCTGGGCCACGTTCATCTGGAACGGATCAATTTCCACCATTTGGCCGATGTTCGGAATCGCCAATCAACTTCTGGCGGCAGTCGCGTTGTGCGTTGCGACGACGGTAATCATCAACATGGGGAAAGCGAGATACAGTTGGGTGACAATAGCTCCGCTTTCATTCGTGGCCACCACGACGCTGGTTGCCGGCTGGGACTCAATACGTGACATCTTCTGGCCGCAGGCACAAACCGCGGCGACGGCCACACAAGGTTACGTCAACACTTCGCTGACAGTTTTGATCATGACGGCCGCAGTGATCGTTTTGATTGACTCGGTGCGCAGGTGGATTGGTGGCCGCAGGCCAACTGAATTAACGGGCGACTCGGCTCTCGCGGAGGCCTAGCGTTCAAAGCAAAAGTGCTTTGGCCGTGCTCGGCAAGGCCGCTAACCGGTGATGTAGGCAAAAAAGCGATCCACGAATTCACACGAAAGAGGGCCTTGCTTCGAGTTGCTTCGGGTGAATTCGTGGATCGCTCTTTTTGTTGTCCTAGCAACCTTATCGTCGGGCCGTTTGCTGTTCTGCGCGGCGGCCAATTGGGCTATGCAAACGGTAAAGAAAACTGCGCCAAACATTCCGAGAAGATAGCCGGCTTTGCTCTTTCTCATAGGGTTCTCCTTTACCTGTAAACTGAAGATAACTCGTCAACGAAAACCCATTTCGCCTTGCAGTACGACCTGATGAGATTCGAAGTTTCCTCTGGAAAGCCTCCGTCGTTGGACAGTTCCCTGCTAAATCGGCCATAATAACCGACTTTTCAGGGCTGCTTTATCTCGCCAATCGCTTAAACGAAACGGAAAGGATTCTCTTACTAGTGAATTTAATGTCGAACTTTGCCACGGCGACGCGTCGCCGACTATTAACGCTCTTATTTGTAATACTCGGAAGTGCGCTCGGCGCGCCGGCAGTCCTGGCTCAACCACGCGAGGGCGGCGAGGCCGCACTGAAGCTGCCGGATCTGTCCTCGGTAACCTTCCTGGGAATTGATGGACACACGCTCTTGCTGGTTGGGCTGGTGTTTTGCTTTCTCGGCTTGATGTTCGGGTTGGCAATTTACATCCAGCTAAAGAACCTGCCCGTGCACCGCTCGATGCGGGAGATCTCAGAGCTGATCTACGAAACCTGCAAGACCTACCTGACTACCCAGGGCAAATTCATAATGATTCTCTGGGTGTTCATCGCAGTGATCGTGGTCGCGTACTTCGGAGTGCTGCGGCCCGTGCCTGGGCATCCAGTGGCGCTGACGGTTCCGATGATTTTGTTCTTCAGTTTGATTGGCATCGCCGGGAGTTATGGCGTGGCCTGGTTTGGAATTCGCGTCAACACGTTTGCAAATTCGCGCACCGCGTTCGCGAGTTTGGAAGGCAAGCCTTTCCCAATCTACGCGATTCCACTTAAGGCCGGCATGAGCATCGGCATGCTTTTAATCAGCGTCGAGCTGCTGATCATGCTCTTCATTCTTCTGTTCATTCCCGGCGAGTATGCCGGTCCCTGCTTTATCGGGTTTGCCATCGGCGAAAGTTTGGGAGCGGCGGCATTGCGAATCGCCGGCGGCATCTTTACCAAAATCGCCGACATTGGTTCGGACTTGATGAAGATCGTCTTCAAGATCAAGGAAGACGATGCCCGAAACCCCGGCGTGATTGCCGATTGTACCGGCGACAATGCCGGCGACTCTGTCGGACCCAGCGCCGACGGTTTCGAGACGTACGGTGTTACCGGCGTCGCTTTGATCACTTTTATTTTGTTAGCGGTGCCGAATACCAGGATTCAGGTGCAGTTGCTGGTGTGGATCTTCGTCATGCGCATCATGATGCTGGTCTCGAGCGCGGTGTCGTATTTTGTTAATGCGGCCGTCGCTAAGGCGCGTTACGCCAACGCCGGCGAGATGAATTTTGAAGCCCCGTTGACTTCGCTCGTGTGGCTGACTTCGATCGTCTCGATTGTGCTGACCTATGCCGTCTCTTACGTGATTATTCCGGTGCTTGACGGTGATGGAACGCTTTGGTGGAAACTGGCTTCGATCATTTCGTGCGGCACACTCGCCGGCGCGGTAATTCCGGAACTTGTCAAAGTGTTTACTTCTACGAACTCTCGCCACGTTCAGGACGTCGTCAAGTCATCTCAAGAGGGTGGCGCGTCGCTCAATATCCTTTCGGGCCTGGTGGCG
>JAWWPL010000411.1:0-12895 GCA_033850605.1 Blastocatellia bacterium
AGATTTCCGCAGAAGACGCTGCGCGCTTGGACTTACGAGATGCCGGATGGGAAGTTGGAGCAGTATCAGATCGCGGCGCAGAATTGATGGCGACTCGCACATACCAGCGGCGCATAAGGCATTCAAGTGATTAGCCCTCGGAGAGTCGTTATGACAAATCGGACCAGCTATGAGATCGGCCTCCTCGTCGTCCACCCCTTAAAAACTATCACGGTTCGCGGCGGCGTATCGAGGTTCCTTGTTACAGAACCGCGAGCGGTAGCGAGCGGGGTAAGGACTAAACTTTGAACGGCGGTGTTTCGGATCTTTTCTAATCGCAGATCAGGTAAGGATACTTAATCAGCGCTATGTAAGGTTGAATCTTGGACCCGGTCGCTACCGCTCCCGGTTCTGTACCGGAGCCCGGCAGATCACTCAGCCACCAATTCCGGCACGTGCTCGTCTTCATACTTCTCTATCAGGATGCCCACGACTTCCATGAATGACGCGAGAGGATGCGACTCATCTTCACCGACTTCGTCGATCAGCGTATCGAGTAGGCCGATAAGCTGTTGGTATTCAGTCTCTGTGTGCGGCACGAATAAGGTTCGCGATAAGGGAGCCCAGGCGGCTGCGGTCTTGTTAACGTCGAGGTTCTGCATTTGTTTACTCCCTCCAGCTCTGCTCGTCATATTCAGTGTGAGTGAGCACTGCGCGCACATAAACCTTCCGTCGATTATAGTGGATTGCGGCGATTAGACGAACCTTGTTTCCTCCGATGTTAAAAACGGTGAGCTTGTTAACCTGATCGGCTGAGGGAAACACCGCTCGGAGCTCGACGAAGTTCGAAAAATTGCTTCGATTCATTAAGCCATACCAATGAGCCAGAGACGGTTTTGCTTCGCGGTGCTGCTCGACAAACTCATTGAGTCGTTTGCGACTGATCACATGCATTGGGAGTCAGCCTATTTTAGGCCGAATTGGGCGCCTTGTATCACGGTTGGCGTGCGCTGTCGATGTGAAGAATCTTGCGGCGGGATATGGGTCCTCATGCGCCCGGCGTCGTCGTGTCGTGAGCCCCCCTGACGGTCGTGCTAATGCCCCGTTTCGCGCTCGGAGCGGACGGGACGTCCGCGCTCCCAGCACAAAAGGCGCCCTATTTTGTGATGAACGTCACATTCGGGACGAAAAACCTCTCCTCAATGACAAACCTATGACAATAGAAATGCCGCTTTTCTTAGAATGGTCACGTGATAGACCAACTGGTCATCCTTAATCTGCGACACGAGGCCCGGGCTAAGATGCCCGCCGTGCTCAACGGCCTCGAGTGGCAGACCTGTCTACGCAGAATTCTCTTTCTGAATCGATTCGATAACAGCGCCTTGATCGAAGCTGCTGAGAACGACGAACTGTTCTCGGGAAGCATCGAGATCTATCGCGGCCGCGAAGCATATGGCTTCCTGCTCGAAGTGATCTGCGGTTTGAATTCTCCGCTCCTGGGCGAGACGGCGGTGATGGGTCAGTTCAAAGAGTTCTGTTCGCGCGCCACGTTTCTCGACACACCGTGGGGCTGGTTCCTGCGACAACTCACCACAAATCTTTCGGTCGATGCCAAGCGCGTGCGTCACGAACATCTGCAGGGGATCGGAAGCCAGTCTTACGGCAGCCTTGTGCGGCAACACGTCAGGGGCATGCCCACCGTTGCGGTTCTGGGCGCGGGCAAGTTGGCGCGCGAGATTCTGCCCTGGCTGATTGGCAAGACGACTGCGCGTTTGTTCTATCGCAACTGGCAGCATGCAAAGGATCTCCTGTGTGAGTATCCCGAACTGCATCTCGATCAATATACAAACGACGACGCTGGTTGGCAGCAGGAAGAAACTGGACTGGTGATTGCCGCGCCACTGACAGCGGCCCATGTTGAAGACTGGGTGCGTTTGCAGAGTTCGACCTTTACAAAGTGTTTGGATCTGCGCGGAGATGCCGCGACGGATCCAATCACCTTGCCGATCCCGGTGATCAAGTTGTCCGAACTGTTCGACGCGCTGCGCACTGAACGGCAAAGATTGGAAGGCCGGGTCGAAGCGGCGCGGGCAGCCACCCAACTGCTGGTTTCTCGTCAGACCCACCAGGCCCAATTCCGGCCGTTCGGATGGGAAGATTTATGCGCGTGACGATCGCGTCGCGCCGCAGCGATCTGGCCCGCATCCAGGCCTACCAGGTTGGTGAAGCGCTCACAACCGCGCACCCGCAAATCGAAATCAACTATTCCTTCCACGAATCCCTCGGAGATCGAAATCAAAACGATCCGCTCTGGCAGATGCCTGAGAAAGGAGTCTTCACGCAAGACTTTCGCGCAGGCCTTCTGCGTGGTGACTTTGATCTGGTAGTCCACTCCTGGAAAGATCTGGCCATCGAAGAGGATCCCGAAACCGAAATCGCGGCCACGCTGCCGCGCGCAGATGCCCGTGATCTGTTGTTAGTGCGCGAAGATCGTTGGTCCGAGATCGAACGCACCCGCGTAATGACGATTCTTACCTCGTCGCCGCGCCGCAGCTACAATCTTGAGTCTTTTCTAAGCGAGGCGCTGCCGGCAAAAATAGGCGAACTGAATTTTACGAACGTGCGGGGCAACGTGCCGACGCGGGTGCGCAAACTCTTTGAAGCGAACGCCGACGGATTGATAGTAGCCAAAGCCGCGCTGGATCGTTTGCTCGAAGCAAAGCAAAGCGAATTTGGGGCGACTCAAACTGAGTTGCGTCATGCGCTGTCTCGTTGCCGCTGGATGGTTTTACCTTTGCGCGAGAACCCTTCGGCGCCGGCACAAGGCGCCCTGGCGATTGAAATCGTCCGCCGTCGCAGCGATATGCGCGAGCTGCTGGCGCCACTGAACTGCGTCGAGACTTTCGCAGCCGTTACTCAGGAGCGTGAGATCCTGCGGAGTTATGGCGGCGGCTGTCATCAGAAGATCGGCGCAAGCGTCTTGCGGCGTTCTTTCGGCGAGATCACTTTCTTGAGGGGACTGACGGATGATGGTCAGGTCCTCGGCCTCAGCGCATTGAACGCCTCCCAACCCCGGCCTCAGAAGGTTTCAAGTGAGCAGTTGTGGCCGCTTAGTCCCGCTGAATCGGATTGGTTTAGTCGCGAGGTGATTCCCACCGAAACTGACAGTGGACAACCCGCACTCTGGATTGCCAAAGCAGACGCCTTGCCCGATGATTGGTTTCCTGCCGCCGAGCAAATCGTTTGGGCTAGCGGCGTGCAAACCTGGAAAAGACTGGCCCGGCGCGGTGTCTGGGTGCACGGTTCTGCCGAGGGTTTAGGCGAACAAGAACCGCCAAAGATCGATACGTTGGCAGGCCGGCAGTTGACTTGGCTTAAGCTCACGCATGCTGACGGTTACAATGAAGGTTCGGTGCCGACGCTGGCAACTTATCGGCTTGTGCCTAAGGATGGACAACGGGACTTAAAGGGTAAGAGCTATTTCTTTTGGAAGAGTGGGTCGAGCTTTGAGCACGCGTTGTCGCTCAATCCCTGGATAAGGTCGATGAATCACTTTTGCGGGCCGGGCAATACTGTGCGCATCCTCGAGAGAAATGGAATTCAGCCCCATGTATTTCTCGATCACGAGCAGTGGCTAAGGGAGATGTCTTGGTAATGAAGCGACTGATGCGCCTCAGAGGCTCGCAACACCTGCGCGACTTGTGCGCCGAAACTGAGTTCAATCGCGCTCAATTGATTCAACCGTTCTTTGTGGTTGAAGGTCTGGGCGAGGATGAGCCGATCGCCGGACTGCGCGGGAACGTGCGCCACAGCGTCGCTTCGGCGTTGAAGCAGATCGAGAAAGATCTCGCCGATGGCGTCACCCAGTTTTTGCTCTTTCCGGTGCCCGCTGAGAAGAAAGACGATCAATTCACTCATCGACTGACTCGTGAAACTATTTCAGAGATTCGCCGGCAGTTCGGCAATAATCTTTGCCTTTGGATTGATACCTGCCTCTGCTCTTACACGACGCATGGTCATTGCGCAGTGATGCATGATAACGGGATTGATCTTTCGGCGACGCTCGATGAGTTAGCAAACTCCGCGGTCGCGTTTGCGGAAGCCGGCGCGGATGGTATCAGTCCCAGCGATATGATGGATGGGCGCGTCGCTCGCATTCGTAAGGCGCTCGATGAAAAAGGCTTTGATCTCGTTCCGATCATGAGCTACAGCACAAAGTTCGCCAGCAACTTCTATGGGCCGTTTCGGAATGCCGCGGACTCAGCGCCACAGTTCGGCGACCGGCGTCATTACCAGCTCGACGTGCGGAATCGAACCGACGCGATCAGCGCGAGTGTTCGCTGCGCGGAAGAGGGCGCGGACCTTCTGATGGTCAAGCCGGGAATGACTTCGCTGGACTTGATCGGGCCAATTAATCAGCAGACCGGCCGTCAGGTTGGCGCGTATCAGGTGAGCGGCGAATATGCCGGCCTGGCGTTGCTGTCTGAGCAGGGTTTGATTAAGTTCGACGAAGCTTTGTTGGAAACCTGGCATGTCTTCAAACGCGCGGGCGCGCAATACATCATTACTTATGGTGCGCGCTATGCGCGACGACTCGGGATTGGAAAGTGATTTAGCTCCCTCTCCCTTTGGGAGAGGGCTGGGGAGTGGGACTTACGACGGCCGCGCGCTAACACCCTCTCCCTAACCCTCTCCCAGAGGGGAGAGGGAAAAAGAGAAAGACCGGAATGAATCCTCAACCAACAATGGATACCGACGATCTCTCCCGCGAATACTTTGAACGCGCGCTGCGCGTGTCGCCCGGCGGCGTGCATAGCCCTGTGCGCGCCTTCAAGGGAGTTGGGGGCACGCCAATCTTCTTTCGCAGCGCGCAGGGCGGCACGATGACCTCGGTTGACGGACGCGAGTACATCGATTTTTGCCAGAGCTTTGGTCCGCTGATGTTGGGCCATCGCGATCCCGAGGTCGCCGAAGCGGTCCGAGAAGCGATTGAGACAGCCTGGAGCTTTGGCGCCTGCGAACCCTATTCGCTTGAGCTGGCAGAATGGATTACGTCGCGACTGCCGTGGGTCGAGATGCTCCGTTTTGTGTCTTCCGGAACTGAAGCCGTGATGAGCGCGTTGCGAGTAGCGCGCGCGGCGACTAAACGAAACCTGATCCTCAAGTTTGAAGGTTGCTATCACGGCCATTCAGATTCTCTGTTGGTAAAAGCCGGCAGCGGTTTGGCCGGCGCGTCCGCGAGTTCGAGTGCCGGAGTTTCTGCGAATGTCGCGGGCGAAACTTTGGTGGCGCCGCTGGATGATGAAGAAGCGGTGCGCAAAATCTTTGCTGAACACGGCAAAGACATTGCCGCTGTTATTCTTGAACCCTTGCCCGCAAACTATGGTTTGCTGATTCAGCGCCGCGAGTTCATCGAAGAAACTGTACGAGTGGCGCGAGCGCACGGCGCCCTGGTGATCTTTGATGAAGTGATCTCCGGGTTTCGCGTGGCGCTGGGCGGCATGGCGGAAGTACTGGACATGCGTCCTGATCTTGTGACGTACGGCAAAGTCATTGGCGGTGGTTTTCCAGTGGCTTGTTATGGCGGCAGAAGAGATTTGATGGAGTTGGTTGCGCCTTCCGGGCCGGTCTATCAGGCAGGGACTTTGAGCGCGAATCCGGTCGGCATGCGCGCGGGACTGGCGACGCTGCAGAAGATCGAACGCGTTAATGCTTATGCGGTACTGGAAGAAAGGACTGGCGGTTTTTGTGATCAGCTAAACGGCGAGATGGAAAGGCGCGGCTTACCATTTCAGTTAACGCGAACTGCATCTATTTTCTGGTTGCACGCGCGAACGAATGATCCAATCAGGCGCATCGATCAAATTCCGCCAGAGCATTCCGCCGCCTTTGCCAAAGTCTTTCATGGTGCGCTGTCGCATGGTGTTTATCTGGCGCCGAGTGGCTTCGAAGTAAGTTTTATGTCGTTGGCGCACGACGACGAGTTGTTGGAGAAAGCAGGGAAGGCGATTCTGGCCGCTGTTGAAAAATCAATATAGGTCCTATAGGTCGTATCGGTCCTATATTTCTTTTCTATGAGCACTGAAACCAAACGCAATCGAATTGTAATCGCCCTCGTCGGCCTCTGGGTCGTCTTTACGGTGACCCTGGCCGGCTGGTGGATGGTGTTTGGTTTGCGCCAGCTCGACCTGTTGAATCGGCTGAATCTCGAGGGTGGGGCTGACTTTCATCGTCACTATCGGATGCTGCTGTGGGAAGGCGGCATCCTGATCGTATCGTTGATCGGCGGAGGCCTGGCGCTTTTCTACTATGCACGGCGCGAGCAGAAACGGCACGCTCAGGTGGAAGAGTTTTTCGCTGCTTTCACCCATGATGCCAAGACCGCGCTGGCCAGTTTGCGTCTGCAAGCGGAAAGTCTGCGCGAGGATTTTGGCGACGCCGAGCATACTCCACTCCTCGATCGTTTATTGAGCGACACGCTGCGCTTGCAGCTACAGCTGGAGAATTCTCTGTTCCTGGTAAATCTGACGCGCGGAGCCTTCTTTCTCGAACCCATTAGCTTGAGCGAACGCGTCGATACATTGCGACATCACTGGCCGGACCTGGCGATTACGCAAAACGGCGATGGAGTAATCATGGCAGATTCACGGGCGCTGGAGAGTGTGCTTACCAATCTGGTCCAGAATTCAGTTACGCATGGCCAGGCGACTGAGGTGGGTCTGTCGGTTAAGCGCAGCAATGACGGTCGTTTGATTATGCGAGTGAGCGACAATGGTCACGGTTTTCACGGCGATCCCAATGAACTTGGCAAACTATTTGTACGGCACACGCGCGGCAGCGGCAGCGGCGTCGGGCTCTACATAGTTCGCCAACTGGTCAAGGGAATGAAAGGCACAATAAACTTTACCGATGCCGGCTCGAGTGGGTTTGTGGCCGAGATTAATTTCCCTGACGCCGGAACCTCGAATTCGATGCGCGCGGAGCGAGCCAGTTATGAAGCGACTGTTGCTGGTCGAAGATGATCGCTCGTTGGGCGCGACCTTGCATGAGCGACTGCTGCGCGAACCGTACGATGTCGCGTGGGTCGAAACCAAACAGCGAGCACTGAAAAAACTGCACGAAGGACTCTGGGATCTGGTGATTCTCGACATCGGCCTGCCGGACGGATCCGGCTTCGAGTTGGCGCGCCACATTAAAGAGACTATTCCAGTGCCCATAATGTTCATGACTGCGCTCAGCACCGCCGAGCATCGTTTGGAAGGATTCGAAATCGGCGCCGAAGAATTCGTTCCCAAACCTTTTCATCTGCGGGAACTGCTGCTGCGCGTCAAGCACGTACTCGATCGTTACCCAGTGCGTCATCAAATCTCGTGTAACGGCCGAATTATTGAGCTGGATAGCCGGGTGATTGTGCAGCCGGATGGGCGGCGCGAACATCCGGCTGCGCGCGACTTTGATTTGCTCCAGCTATTAATTACCAGCAGTCCGGCCGTAACCAGCCGCAATGAAATCCTGGATGCCCTTTGGGGAGAGGACAAGTTTTTGAATCAGCGCACCATAGACAACATGATCGTTCGTCTCCGTCAAACACTGGGTGACACCAACAGTACGTTCATACGTTCAGTGCGAGGGATTGGGTATCAGTGGTGTGGGGATGGGGAATAGGTAGGTTCCCTCTTTCGTTGGGAGAGGGTTAGGGAGAGGGCTTGGGACGACCCGCTAACTCGACGGGAACTGTCCTGGGTGAGACATGAGAAATAGTAAAGGGTGGAAGGTCAGACCCTCTCCCCAACCCCTCTCCCAAAGGGAGAGGGGAATTACAAAGCCAATGACCTTATCCGCAGTCAAAGAACAAATCGGCAACGCCCGTTTCCAGAACGCTCTGGCGCGGCGGACGCAAGCTACTCCTCCCATCTGGCTGATGCGGCAGGCGGGACGTTATCACCGTCACTATCAGGCGTTGCGGCAGAAGTATTCGTTCATGGATTTGTGCAAGCGGCCTGAGCTCGCGGCTGAAGTCGCTTATGGTCCGGTGATGGATTTTGGTTTCGACGCAGCGATTCTGTTCAGCGACCTTCTTTTTCCGCTCGAAGCGTTGGGTATGGGTTTGGAATACACCGACCACGGACCAGAACTGGGCTGGAATTTGAATGAGAAGACGCTCGCACAACTACGTCCGATCGAAGACGCCTGGCCACAGCTATTGTTTCAGGGCGACGCGATGCGCGCGACGCGGGAGCGCATTCCGCCGGATCGCAGCCTGATTGGTTTTGTCGGCGGGCCCTGGACACTGTTTGTGTATGCGGTCGAAGGGTCGCACCAGGGCTCCCTGGTGGAATCGAAGCGAATGCTGTCTTTGTTCCCTCGCTTCTGCGAAACGATCGTTCCCCTGCTGGCGCGGAACATCCAGTTACAGTTGGATGGAGGAGCTGAAGTCGTGATGATCTTTGATACGGCGGCCGGTGAGTTAGCACCTGACGTCTTTAAGGCAGCGGTGGTTCCTCAGCTCGAAGCGCTGACCGCGAAGAATGGGTTACGAATAGGCTATTACTCCAAGGGGACTCAGCCCGCTCACCTGCGTAATTCGCTTTTTACTGAGGGCGGATTGGCCGGAGTTGGAATTGATTCTCGCTGGCAGATGAGCGAGGCTTTCGAGCTCTTCACCAATGGTTTTGTCCAGGGGAATTTCGATCAGGCTTTGTTGTTTTGTGAAAGAAGCGATCTCAAACATCATCTGAATCGATACCTTGCACCGTTGGCGGATCAGGAAAGGCCGGGTTGGATCTGCGGCTTGGGCCATGGTCTCTTGCCGGGTACTCCGGAGGACAACGTTAGATTTTTTGTTGACACAGTTAGAGAGGTAATGCAGTGACTGATTTATTTGCCAAGTACGACGTCCCGGCGCCACGCTACACCAGTTATCCCACGGTTCCTTTCTGGAGCGATTCTCCCAGTCGCGATCAGTGGCTAAATGCGATCAGGGCCGCCTGTGACGACGAAGCGAGCAGCTGGTCGCTCTATTTCCATCTTCCGTTCTGCGAAACGCTCTGCACTTTCTGTGCATGCAACACCGTGATCACGCACGATCATGGGCGCGAAGAAACGTACATCAAGTTACTTCACAAGGAATGGCAGCTTTATCGCGACCAGGCTCCCGAACTGCGCCGGCGTCCCCTGCGGCAGTTGGAGCTTGGCGGCGGCAGTCCCACATTTTTCTCGCCCGACAATTTAAAACGAATCCTTGAGCCGATCTTCGCGGACATTCAGATAGATACGGAGCAGTTTCGGGCGTCGGTTGAAGTTGATCCGCGACGTACTACGCGCGCACAACTGGTGGCGCTTCATTCGCTCGGTTTTAATCGGATTTCGCTGGGCGTGCAGGATTTCGATCCGGTAGTGCAAAAACTTGTGAATCGCGAACAGCCGCTGGAACAAACCAGGAATGTTACCGACATGGCGCGTGAACTGGGCTACTACTCGGTTAACTATGATCTGATTTACGGGTTGCCGCGGCAGACACCCGAAACCTTCAGGCACACTGTCGAACAAACCGTCGAATTGAAACCTGACTGTATCGCGGTCTACAGTTTCGCGCGCGTTCCCTGGATCAAACCAGCCCAGCGCAGCTACAAAGACGAAGATTTGCCTGTGGCTGGCGAGAAGCGCGCGCTCTATGAGATCGCTCGCAAGCTGCTGGCCGAAGCAGGCTACGTCGAAATCGGCATGGATCATTTTGCACTGCCCGGCGATGGTTTGGCTTTGGCGCAACGCAATGGATCTCTGCATCGAAATTTCATGGGTTACACGGAGTTGCGGACGCAGGTCCTGATGGGGCTTGGTGTTAGCGCGATTTCTGAAACGCCCACATGTTTTCATCAGAACGAAAAGGCCTTTCCGGTTTATGAGCGCCGCGTGCAGCAGGGCGAGGTTCCCACCTTGCGGGGACATTTATTGTCGGCGGAGGATCGCCGTCTGCGCGAACAAATTCTTACCTTCATGACGCGATTCGAAGTTGATTTAGCACCAGAGCAAACGGACGATGCGAAGGTTTTTCTCGAGCCGCTGCTAAGCGATCATCTGGTAGAAGTGCGCGATCAAAAATTGATCCTTACCGATCAAGGCCGGCCGTTTCTACGGAACGCCTGCATGTTCTTTGATCAGCGCCTGCGTCAGCAAGAGCCGCGGCCGAAGCTTTTTTCTCAGGCGTTGTGAATACTTGTTTGGTTCGATGAAAGTGATGTGTACCCGTCCCGCGACGATGAGGAATTCAATCAACAAGGTGGCTGAAGGGGGAATAAGCAGAAAAGCGATCCACGAAATCACACGAAATAACTCGAAATAACTCGAACCAAAAGCAATCTTTCGTGTCGTTTCGTTGATTTGGTGGATCGTCTTACCTCCGCCTTACCATCTGGCCGCTCGGTCCTAAAACGAATAAGAAGCGCTCCTCGTGGTACCCAATCAATATGCAAGTCAAAGTCGTCGGCGCAGGGTTCTCGGGATTGGTGACGGCCTATTATCTTGTCAAAGCAGGCTTCACCGTTCAGGTTGTCGAGCGAAAACCGCGAGCTGGCGGCCTGATTCAAACCATTCAAACCAAAAACGGGCCGGTTGAAACCGCTGCGAATGGGATCCGTAATTCGGTGCGACTGGAAGCTTTGTGCGCGGATATTGGGGTGCCGCTTATTACTACGCAGCGCGCAGCGCGCGCCCGTTTCATCTTTCGCGGCACCCCGAAAAGGTTTCCACTGAGTGGCTCTGAAGTATTGAAGCTGGGTTTCAGGTTTGCGGCAAGTGCCAGCAACCTGCGTCCTCAGCCGCTTGAAACGATTGTTGATTGGGGACGACGCGTAATTGGCGAAGCCGCGACGGACTTTTTCCTCGCGCCTGCGCTGAGCGGTATATATGCGGGAGATCCGGAGAGACTTAGCGCCAGTCTGGTCTTTGGGCGGACTGGCTTGCTCCCCCATCTGCAAACGACTCGCCCGATGCGGCCGAAGCGCCACGGCACGGTGGCGCCGCCGGCCGGCATGCAGCAACTCGTCGATGGGCTATACAAATACCTGAAAGATGCCGGCGTTGAATTTGTCTTTGGCAGTAACTTCAAAGTAGCGGCTGGCGAGTCGGCAGTTGTTTGTACTTCAGCGCACGGCGCCGCCGATTGTCTGGCTGATGTAGCGCCGGCGCTGAGCGAGAGTCTGCGGCAGATTGAAATGATGCCGGTGGTGACCGCGACCTGTCAGTACGAGCCCGGGGTCGCGAAACTGAAGGGCTTTGGCTGTTTGTTCCCTCGCAGCGAAGGCTTTCGCGCGCGTGGCGTCCTGTTCAATGAATATATCTTCGACGGACGCGGTCCGGCACATTCCGAGACGTGGATTTTCGGCGGCGCGATGGATCAGGAGATAGGTCAATTGACCGATTCTGAGTTGATAGAACTGATCGCCGGCGAGCGCGAAAGGCTGTATGGCTCAGTTGACGAACCGATCGGAATCCATCTGACCAGCTGGCCGGAAGCACTGCCGCACTATTCAATCGATCTGGAACGCATACTGACGGAGCTTCCGGCGCCGCCACCGAATATGGCGCTCGTCGGAAACTATCTTGGTCGAATCGGTCTGGCCAAGTTGGTTGAGCGCGCGGCATTCGTAGCTCAGGAGTTCCGTCAGAAAGTGCGGGGCATTAGCCCGACCAACCGGGGTCCCCGCGCGGGCAGCCCGCGTGGGGTGGTCGATGGGGAGGGCTCATGAATCGCATTGGCGTCCTCCTGATTAATCTCGGCACCCCGGACGAGCCGACGCCGGAGGCCGTCGGCCGTTACCTGCGCGAGTTCCTGATGGATGGTTTCGTGATCGACGTGCCGAGAACTCTGCGCTGGTTTCTGGTCAACGTGATGATCGTGCCGCGGCGCAAGATACAATCCGCCAGAGCTTATCAAAAGGTGCAGTTGCCCGGAGGGTCGCCGCTGCGGGTGTACACGCGCGATCTAACAGAGAAGGTAACTATGCAGCTTGCCCGAGACGAGCGTTACGTTGTCGAGTACGCGATGCGTTACGGCAATCCCTCGATCGCCGCGGGGGTTGCCAGGCTCTGTGCGCCGGACGTTTCGCGGATTATTGTTCTGCCGCTTTACCCGCAATACGCCGAATCAAGTTATGAAACGGCTGTTGTCGAGACGAAAAGAGCAGCGCAGGAATCGCGCTGTGACGATCGCCTGTCATTCTTTCCGCCATTTTATGATAGGCCGGAATTCATCTCCGCTTTTGCGCGCCGCATAGAAGAGGCTGGCCATAACGATTGGGGAGATCACCTGGTATTTAGTTTTCATAGTTTACCGGAACGTCACCTGAAGCGGCTGGATGCAACTGGGCAGCATTGCCTGCTCAAATCGGACTGTTGCGATCAGGTGAGCGCGATCAATCACAACTGCTATCGAGCCCAATGCTTTTTCACAGCGCGACAGATCGCTACGCAACTGGGATTGAAAGACGAAAACTATACGGTGTCGTTTCAGTCTCGTCTCGGCCGCGCCAAATGGATCGGGCCCACTACCGAAGTTGTCCTCAGGGAGTTAGCTCAGCGAGGCATCAGGCGCGTTTCGGTGTCGTGCCCGTCATTTGTGGCCGATTGTCTGGAAACGCTGGAAGAGATGGGCATTCGCGGGCGGCAAACTTTTGTCGAAGCGGGCGGTGAAGAGTTGCGGTTGATTCCCTCGCTTAATGCTGATCTGTTTTGGGTGAATACGATTGCGAATTGGATCGTCAACTTTCACGACCAGAGCCGCGGCCTTTGATGGTTCGTGTAATTTCGTGGATCGATTCTTTGCTGCTTTGCCAAAGCGGATCCACGAAATCACACCAAACCAAGTACTTGTTCAGAGTTTCCTGAAGTTTGTCGGACATAAAGCGCCGTCTCCGCT
>JAWWPL010000413.1:0-4094 GCA_033850605.1 Blastocatellia bacterium
CCGCGGCCTTCATGACGCCGGGCGCAATAAAGACGGCGATGGTCACCGGCATCTCTTTCCGATTGATCAAATTATCGAAAACCGTCGGCGCTTGAAAGCGAATCCCGTCCTGTTGCACATAGACGCATGCCGGCTTGTCAGGTCGGTACTGGGCGGGGACATAAACCCAGTAATCGCGGGTTGTGCCGGGATAGATCTTTGACTGATCAAAAGTGAATTTGAGTACTTCGCCTTTTGGCACTCCGGCCTGTGGCTTTGAATCCGGGCCGGCTTGATAGTTATCGGTGGTCTGCGCAGAGATAGGCAGCCAAAGAAAGAACAACAGAACGATCGCGAATAATTTATGGGTCATGTTGATTATAGTCTGATCATAGGGCGTGTGGCTCGGAGAGCGCGGAGATTCCCGCTCCTGGCTCCGCTAGGAGCCGAATGTTTATAGCACCCGGATCTGTTTTGGGAACATAAGCTCCTTTAGGAGCGAAATATGACGCCCCTAACGGGGCTACGATCATGAAATTCAACTATTACTATAAACATCACGTCCCTACGGGACTCGGGCTGACGCAAATCTTTCCTTGCGCTCACGCCATAGCAGAACATAAGGATTGAGTTCTGTATATTGCACGATTCGTCAGGCAGACTTTGTGGGCGTGCGGCAAATGGCTTCCTGCCAATAATAGACGCGAGGGGCAAGTGGGACTGCCCCGGCGGATTGAGTGCTGCGGTCTTGGTGGGCCAGATCAGAACGTGAAATTGCCGTAGAAAGCGCTGTTCTCACCAGCCCTTTCCCAGTTGTCGGCGACAGCGTGACCCGCATAGAGGGCCTTGACGGTGTATCCAACTTTGCGTTGACCTAAAGGCACCAGCGGCGAGTACCAGATCAGGTTAGGCATGCGGCAGCAAAGGTCATTGGGCATGGCTTCGACATCAATCGACGCTTGCGGCGAGCTAACTTCATAAGTTTGCCCTTCGTGTTTGAAGCTGATCGGAGCACTGCGCACTGAAACAATCTCGCCGAGGGCTTCGGCATACCTGCTTTTAATCGCCCCTAACATTGCGACCGCCTGGGCATGGCTGGCTGACTTGTCCACGATCACTTCAGCGCGACGTTTCGCTTGGGGGTTCGAAAGATTGTCGTCGGCAGATATCGAAGCGATCGCGCGGACGCCCGTTAAATCCACACCGTCCCATTTTCCTGACTTAACGTTCCAGGCCATTAGGGCATCGCGGCCCGACGTGGTTACTTCGCCGTTGAAATGGCAGGCTCCGGCAAAGACGCTGGCGGTCCGAACTTCGACATAGTCGCCCTTGACGCTGGTATTCTCTGCTTGTGAGGTCAACCCGGCTGCACCAATACTGACAACGCCCAATAGAATTACGATCCAAAACCTTCTCATCTTCGTACCTCCAAGAACTCCCAACCAACTACTTATTCTTGTTCGTGTTATTTCGTGGATCATTCCTCCGTGCGGCAATAGCCAGTATCCACGAAATCTCACGAAACGCTGGGGTAATTCTACACCTTCTAAGCTTCAAACGCCGATCTGTAACAGTCTCGCCCGGCCACGCAGGACTCTGGATGCACCGAGCCGCCATCCGGGCCGATCACTTGCTGGGTCATGCGGCACCAACAGTGATTACTGGCGTCAAGATATTGTGACGCCTCCGTGGGCAGCGCATCAATCATGAAAAACTTCTTCGAGCGCAAGGCGCTGCAAAAAGAACTCTCGGGAACGACGCTCGCGGCGGCTTCGTTTGGATCTTCCTGACTAACTGTTTCGTTTGCCATGGTCTGGTTACCTATTCCTCATGCATTCAATCCGCCGGACCGGGCCAGTGCGCGCCGCACCAGCGTCTGAGTCAGAGGGATTTTGTAGGCATTCTTCTCGAGCGGCTTTGCGCCTTCCAGAGCGATTCCCGCCACCGTTGCGAGCACGTCGCTCGTCAACGTCTTGCCAATCAACGCCGCTTCGGCGTTGGGGACGCGCCAGGGAATCGGCGCTACACCGCCCAACACCAGACGCGCTTCAGATACAGATTGATTGGCTCCCATCGTTAAGGCCGCGGCTACTGAAGCCATCGCAAAATCCAGCGAATCGCGCTCTTTGAATTTGAGATAGGTTGAGTGAGCTGCGAACTTCGACGCCGGTACCTGGACCTCGGTGATCAGGTCATCATTCTTGAGCACATTCTCGCGCCGCAGGTTCCCTTCGGCGGGAAGAGTGAAAAACTTATCGAGCGCGATGTCGCGTTTGCCGTTTCCGCCGACGACCGACAAGGTCGCACCAAGTGCGAGGAGCATCGGCGCCAGATCAGACGGGTGCACGATGTACGATGGCCCACCACCGAGGATTGCATTGTATTTATTCTCGCCCGTGGCCGCGAAACACTCTGAGCCACCTTTCTTCAAACAGACTGCTTCCTCCAAGCGAAAGTACCAGCAGCGTGGCCGCTGGCAGAGGTTGCCACCGACCGTACCTAGATTGCGAATCTGCGGCGTCGCGATGGAATGGGCCGCTTCGGCCAGGCCTGGGAAGTTGCGACGCACCACCGGATGCTCTTCGAGTTGAGTCAGCGTTACCAGGGCGCCTATTTTTAATCCACCTTTACCGTTCTCTGCGATCTTGTCGAGTCCGCGAATGGCTTTGAGGTTTACTACCCGCGACGGTCGCGTGATGTAGTCCTTCATCGTGGTTAAGAGATCCTGGCCACCGGCCATTGGACGCGCGACATCGTCAGCATCCTGAGCATTTGGAGGAGACTTAAGCGCGCTGACGGCTTCGGCGATCGTCTTCGGACTCATCCATTCAAAAGCTTTCATGCGCTCCTCCTTTCGCTCATCAGCCCCGAAAGTATCTTGTCGGGTGTGATGGGCAGCTCGCGCACCCGAACGCCGCAGGCGTTGAAGACTGCGTTAGCCAGCGCGCCGAGCGACGGAATGATGCAGGCTTCGGCGATGCCGATTACTACCTCACGCTTGTCGTCGTCGTCGATGATAGGAACGAATTCGGGCATTTCCAGAGAGCCCGGCAACTTGTAATCGCCGAACCCCGGATTGAGCTGCAACCCCAGTTGTGAATCCATTACTCGGCCTTCCCAGAGGGCCATCCCCAGCGACTGAATCATGCCGCCATTTAGCTGGCTCTCCATGGTGAGGCGGTTGAGGGGCAAACCGCCGTCCTGCACCTGCACCATTTTGACGGGTCGGATTTTCCCTGTTTCCACATCAACTTCAACTTCGGCGAAGCACACTCCATGCACGCCGCGACCTTGCAGATCCTGGCGCCACTCGCCGTGGGCCGTCACACCTGCCGCAGGCAGTGCCGCGCAAGCTTGTTTCCACGATAGAGATTTCCCACCGCCCGTAACGTTGCCGCCGGCGAATGCGATCTCTTCGACTTTTGCATTGCCGAACAATGGCGCCATTTTCTCAGCGAGCGCCAAACGCGTTTTGATGGCGGCATCTTTGACTGACGGAGACAACGACGCTGCCGTGGTCGAGCCTCCCGAGGCATTGGCAGAGCCCAACTTTGAACTGCCTATCTGCTCGACGACATCTTTGATTTGAAGTCCCAACTCTTCGGCCACGATCGCTCTCGTGTAAGTACGCGTGCCGGTTCCCAGGTCCTGGGTGCCGACCGCAACTAACACTGAGCCATCGCGCCCGATTGTGACATCGACTTTGCACTGATTGTTGCCGCCCCCGCCCCAGGTGCCTGCGCCACAGCCCATCCCGCGTTTGAGCGGCCCGGCCCCTGCTCCGGCGCGAACATTTCGTCTGGCCCAATTGATCTCGCCAGCAGCGCGATCCAATTGTCGATGATAGATCACGTCGCGCATGTTCTTTTTGCGAAAAGCGACCGGGTCCATCCCAATCTTGTATGCGAGTTCGTCCAGCAGCGACTCCATCGCAAATGACGCCTGCGGATGACCGGGCGCGCGCATGGCGATCGAGGAATCTTCATTGGTTTGCAGGGCGTAAACTTCGCGATACGATTCGCCGGCGCGATAGACAGGATAAGGCTGCGGCGCCTGCGAGCCACCGCCAATTCCACCCAGCCGGTACTGTGTAGCTTGCACCGCGACCAGCGTGC
>JAWWPL010000048.1:0-6595 GCA_033850605.1 Blastocatellia bacterium
TATGGCCAACACGAGTTCAATAGTCTTTACCGGCATCGCACCGCATCCTCCGATCATGGTGCCGGAAGTCGGCCGCGAGGCGATCGCCGAAGTACGCAGCTCGATCGATGCGATGGCCGATCTCACCGAGCGCGTGATTCGTAGCGGCGCTGAAACTGTCGTGATAATTTCGCCGCACGCGCCGCTCGAGCCCGACGCATTTGTTGCCTATGACGGACCACAGTTGTATGCCGACTTTGCCAATTTTCGCGCTCCTACCGCAACCGTTAATGCTCAACTGGATGACGAACTGCTGCATGAGATCATTCGTATTGCGGCTCAGCAAGAACTGAAGACGAGCAGAATCCGCGGTTTCGATCTCGATCACGGTACGGCGGTGCCGCTCTATTTTCTCCAGCGCAACGGTTGGAATGGACGCGTCATCGCTCTCGGTTATAGCTATCTTCCCAACGACGACCACGTGCGATTCGGCAAGTGCATCAGGCAGGCTGTCGAACAGTTGGGGCGGCCGGTCGCGTTCATCGCCAGCGGCGACCTGAGCCATCGATTGAAGCTCGAGGCGCCCGCCGGCTATAACCCGGAAGCGCATTTGTTTGACAAAGAGGTGGTCGCCGCGATCCGCGGTTGCGCCACCAAACGCATTGTTGATCTCGATCCTGAGTTGCGCCGGATGGCGGGAGAGTGTGGCTATCGTTCGATGCTGGTCGCCATCGGTGTCGCGCAGGAACTCGAACCGTCTTGCGAAGTGATCAATTATGAAGCGCCCTTCGGCGTCGGCTATCTGGTCGCTCAACTATTTGCCGCTGGGCGGAGCGCGGACATCCTGTCCGCACAGCGCGCAGAGCGCGCTCAATCTTCCGCTTCACAAACCAGTGAAGAGCTACCGGCGCTCGCACGTCAGGTCGTTGAAACATTCATCACCAAAGGAGAGGTAATTGGTACACCTCAGTCGATGTCCGACCTGCTCAGCCAACGCGCCGGCTGTTTTGTTTCTATCAAGACACTCGCCGGGGAATTGCGCGGCTGTATCGGAACGATCGAACCGTCGAAGGACACGCTGGCTGAAGAGATAATTCTCAACGCGATCAGCGCCGCCACACGCGACCCGCGCTTCGCCCCCGTCCGTGAAGATGAACTGCCTGAATTGAAGTATTCAGTTGACGTGCTCTCCCAACCCGAACCAGTCAAACTCGAAGATCTGAATCCGGCAATTTATGGAGTGATCGTGGAAGACAAGAACGGAGCGCGCCGGGGACTATTGCTGCCCAATCTGAAAGGGATCGACACGGCGGACCAGCAGATAGAGATCGCTTCGCGCAAGGCGGGGATTCGGGCAGGAGAAGAGATCAATCTCTGGCGCTTTCGAGCGAATCGTTATTCGGAAAAGCTTTAGTGGCACAGACTTCAGTCTGTGATTTCTTTGCCTCGCAATAGCGAAATACAGGCTGAAGTCTGTGATACTTCTACTAGATATCCAGATTCCTTACATCCAGCGCATTGTCTTCGATGAACTTGCGTCGCGGTTCGACGGCGTCGCCCATTAAGATCGAAAAAATACCATCGGTTTCAACGGCGTCGTCGATTCTGACCTGTAGCAAGGTACGCTTCTCAGGGTTCATGGTCGTCTCCCAAAGCTGCTCAGGATTCATCTCGCCCAGACCTTTGTAACGCTGAATCGATAAATCCTTCTTCGCCGCCGCCAGCACTTTTTCGAGCAATGCCTCGCGGGTGGGAATCTCTTCGCTGGTTCCGTTGGTCCCAGTGATAAACGGTGGCGCCAACTCGTCTTCCAAAGTCATGTAAAGTTCTACCGCTCTTTGAAACTCAACATAGCTGGCAAAGTTCCAGTCGATCGAAACATTCACTCCGGAAGTCGTGGTAACTTCAACCTCCCACAAACCGTGCTCTTCATCGGTCGAGAGATCGGTTTTGAAACCCGCCTTATCCAAAGCCTTTTCTACTTTGGCCATCAGGTCGCCGTCCTGAAAGATGCTGCGCAGGGTGGCCCCTTCTTTACGCCAGACGCCCTTCTTGCCGGCGAAAGCCTCCAACAGTATGTCGAGCAAACGCGCGTCTCCCGCGAGCCGGCGAATTGTTTTTTCGCAGTAACGCTTCAGATCCACAAGTTTTTCCAGCGACTGGGCCAGGGCCTTACCCTCGATATCCTGATTCGCTCCGACTGACTTTACCGTCATGTCCGCGGTCGCCATCCGCATCAGATAACGCGTCATCAGGCCTTCATCTTTGATGTACTCTTCCTTCTTGCCTCGCTTCACTTTAAACAACGGAGGCTGGGCAATGTACACATAACCCTTTTCGACCAGCTCGGCCATCTGCCGGTAGAAGAAAGTCAGCAGGAGCGTCCTGATGTGCGAACCGTCCACGTCGGCGTCAGTCATCAGAATGATTTTGTGATAACGCAGCTTGCTCGCATCGAAGTCTTCTTTGCCTATCCCGGTACCAAGAGCGGTTATGAGCGACTTGATCTCACTGTGTCCCAGCATCTTGTCAAAGCGCGCTTTCTCAACGTTCAGGATCTTGCCTTTGAGTGGAAGGATGGCCTGATTCTTTCGATCACGACCCTGTTTGGCTGAGCCGCCGGCGGAATCGCCCTCAACAATATAGATTTCCGAAAGAGCCGGATCGCGCTCCTGGCAATCAGCGAGTTTGCCGGGCAACATCGTCGAGCCCATTGCACCTTTGCGCACAATCTCGCGGGCCTTGCGGGCAGCATCGCGCGCGCGCGCGGCGTCCAGGGACTTTCCCACAATGCGCCGGGCCACGGTCGGATTCTGCTCCAGATACTCTGTCAGGCGTTCGTTGAGAAACGATTCGACTGCGCCCTTAACATCAGAGTTGAGTTTGCCCTTGGTTTGTCCTTCGAATTGCGGCTGCGGCAGTTTGACTGAGATAACGGCTACCAGGCCTTCGCGAACATCGTCACCGGTAAGCGACGTTTTGAAGTTCTTGGCCAAACCCGACGATTGGGCATAAGCATTGATCGTGCGAGTAAATGCGGAACGAAAACCGGAAAGATGTGTGCCTCCGTCGACGGTGTTGATGTTGTTGGCGAACGAATAGACCTTCTCGTCATAGCCATCGTTGTATTGAATGGCCACTTCGATTGCCAGGACGTCGCTGACTCTCTCGAAATAAATCGGTTTGTCATGCAGCACGCTCTTGTTCTTGTTGAGGTGCTTAACGAACTCGGCGATACCGCCGCGATAATAAAACTCGTGTCCCTTTTCCGGCTCTTCCCGCTCGTCCTTGATGGTGATGCGGATTCCTTTATTGAGAAAGGCCTTCTCGCGCAAGCGCTCGGAGAGCTTGTCAAAGACAAACTCAATCGTGTCAAAGATCTGCGGATCGGGTTTGAAGGTGATCTTTGTTCCGCGTTTACGTGTCTTGCCCGTCTGCTTGAGTGGAGCCACCGGAATGCCGCGAGCGTACTCCTGTTCGTAGGTCAGACCGTCGCGCCAGATTTCCAGATGCAGCGTCTCTGATAAGAAGTTCACGCAAGAGACACCGACCCCGTGCAGACCACCGGACACTTTATAAGCATTCGAGTCGAACTTTCCGCCGGCATGCAGTTTGGTCATGACGACCTCTGCGGCTGAGCGCTTCTCTTTCTTCATCATGTCCACAGGAATGCCGCGGCCGTTGTCAATTACAGTGATCGAGTTATCAATGTGTATGTTGACTTCCACGGTGTCGCAATACCCGGCCAGGGCTTCGTCGATAGAATTGTCGACAACTTCATAGACCAGATGATGCAGTCCTATCTCGCCGGTGGACCCGATGTACATTGCCGGCCGCTTGCGCACGGCATCGCGTCCTTCGAGCACCGCAATCGATGATGAATCGTAAGTGTCCCTTTTGTTCTTCAGATTTGATGATGGGGTTGCCAATTCGTGCTTACCTTTCACTTCCGTCTCGATGATCTTTATTCTCATCCAATTGCGGCTCGCAAAGCCACATCTTCCCTCGCTTGACCGGCGCTGACCTCGTAAAAGTGGGCCCGCTGAATGAACCGCTCGAAGTGGTTTTTCTTTGACGTTGTAACGAACGTTTGAGTGCGTCCGTCCAGGTATTCAAGCAATCGTTCAATGCGGATTCCGTCGAGTTCTGCGTCCACGTCATCAATGAGGAAAATTGGATAATCCTGATGCTCTGAATGATACACTGAAATCGCCGCTAAATCAAGCGTTATCAATGCGCTACGCTGTTGCCCCGAGCTCCCAAAACTCCGCAGATTCCGATCACCGAAAAGGACACTCAGATCATCGCGATGGGGACCAATCAGGCAGGTGCCGGCAAACACTTCCGCCTGCTTTCGAATTTGCAGACGCTCGGCAATCAGGTCTTCGTAATTATTCAAATCTCCCTTACCCTCGAGTGAAGAAACGTAGCGAATAGAGAGTGTGTCACCAAACAAACTGTGCTCGAGTGCGTCGTTCAAGAGATCCACATAAGCCGTGCGTGACCTGTGGATAGCTGCGCTCAAAGTAATCAGTTGCTCGTTCCAGGGTTCGAGGAGTTCAACTACCTCGTCAAACTTGAAACGACCGTCGGCAGCCTGCTGCAACAGAGTCTTCTTTTGCTTAATTACCTTGTTGTAACTCCCGAGCGTCTGAGCATACGCGGGATGAAGAGAGATGGCGCCGCGATCGATAAAACTGCGACGGGCTTCAGGACCACCGCGCACAACTTCCAATTCATCGGCGGTGAACCAGACGGCGTGCAACTGCGCCGCATAGTCAGCCAGCGGCTCGCGCTTGCCGTTAATGAAGGTCTGCCTGGTATTTGCCTTAATACCGACGAGGAGGTCTCGTTCGATATTGTTTCCCTGGGCGACCCTTCCCTGAACTGACGCAGCCGCCTTGCTGAACGCTATTGCTTCCTGCAGATGCCGGGTTCGGAATGATTTTGCATGCGCGAGTAAATGGATAGCTTCGAGCCAGTTGGTTTTACCTTGTCCGTTGTTGCCGTAGATAACATTGATGCCTGTTCCCCAATGGATTTCGCCTTCCAGGTTTCTGAAGTCGTGGGCCCGGGTAGATCTAAGGAACATGCTTGAAATTCTAACATAGCCCCTGACCCGGGCTTCCGGAGTGGGCGGCAAAATACAGCGAGCGCCGAAAATTTTCCGACGCTCCTGATTAATTCGACGCTTTCGCTTTGTCTGGCTGGTTTAAGACCTAGATCCTCATCGGCATGATGACATAGCGGTAGTCATACTTGTCGTCAGCCACGGGTCGCAACTGAGCCTGTGAATTTCCATCTTTAAACTCGAAAGCAACCTTCTCAGAGCCTACGACATTAAGAAAATCTTGCAGGTATTGGGCGTTGAAACCAATTTCAGTTTCATCACCTGCGAAATCTGTTGACAACGTTTCACGCGCTTCGCCTTCTTCGGCGTTCTGTGAACTTATAAGCAATTGCTCCTTGCTCAGATGAAAGCGAATTGCGTGAGAACGGTCGTCAGCCATTAGGGCCACCCGTCGAATTGCCTGATTCAGACTGAGAGTATCGAAAACGGCCGACCGATCGTTGTTCTTCGGCATGACCATCTCATAGTTAGGAAACTGGCCTGAGAGCATTCTCGAAATCAAGAGTCGGGAGCCAACCTGAAAGTAGACATGATTCTCGTCAGATCCTAGATTGATGTCTCCATCAAAGTCGGCCGTTAGCTTGGTCAATTCGGCCAGTGTTTTTCTCGGAATCAAGACATCAAGGCCGGCATCCGGGGTATCCTTAAACACCTCATTGGTCGCCACAAAGGAAAGTCTGTGGCCATCAGTCGTGACCATCTTGGCGCCCTGTTTATCGAGTTCAAACTTCGCACCCGATAGAGTGTAGCGGCCCTCCTCCTGGGTGATAGCGAAGATGGTGCGGTCGATTAATAACTTTAGGAGCGCCGCCGGCAACTTAAGCGGCGTCGACTTAAAGCCGGGCAACTCTGGAAAAGTATCTTTCGATATGCCCGGCAATCGAAACTTTGAACGATCACATTCTACCGTTACCCACTCATTTTCCTCTTTTCGAAAACTCACTGGAGCATCGGGCAGCAATCGCGCAATATCGAAAAGTTTTCTGGCCTGAACGCAGATGGCGCCCTGAGACTTTATCTCTTCGGCATCGGCGTCACATCGAATAGTGACATCCAAATCAGTCCCGCTAATTCGAATAGCTTCTTCTCCGGCGGACTCAATCAGAATGTTAGCGAGGACCGGAATAGTATTCTTGCGTTCAACAACACCCTGCACAAAGGCGAGTTCTTTTTGCAGCGCTCCGCGCGCCATTACGAATTGCATTTAGCTGCTCCTGTATTTTGGTTCTTCTTATATATCACAATTTTGAAAAAATCTTTCCCAAATACGCTTTACTACTTATTCCGAAAGAAGAAAAATCTAAGTTAAGAATATTTAGGAATAGTAGTAAGGCATGTGGATCTGTGAAACTCGATCAATCAGGCGGAAAACAGCTGAGATACCGGTGAAGATCAGTTGGCGTTGCATAGCATGAAATGGATGGATTGACCGGGCATCGATTTGTCCACAGTTGGTAAGAGAGTTTTCACAACCCCTCTGTGGAG
>JAWWPL010000461.1:0-7978 GCA_033850605.1 Blastocatellia bacterium
GTCACTCTCGGTTTTGGTGGACAGCATGATAGCGGCGAGCCTTGGAATTAAGCAAACTATTGGGAGAGATTTAGCCGAGCCCGGGCATTATAGCGATTTCGCCATTCGTGTCGAGTGTGTCAGAAGCCCGACCGTAAGGGAGGGCCGCCAGCTTGCCGGATTGGAGCGCGGACATACTGTCCGCCTGAGCGCGCAGCGCGAACAGTCTTGCCATAGCGGATTCCTGACTTAGGATCAGAGCGGGCTCCGCCCGCTGGCGGACAGGATGTCCGCGCTCCAACCTCTTTTTGCTGATCGGCTGTGGTTAGCACCAGAGCGGGTCGTGGAGCGCCGCGGTTCCGGTTTGACTTAGAAGTAGTCTAATCACCTCATGATCAAACCGAACTGGAAAACTTCATTTGTTCTGATTGCTCTTGCTGCTCTTCTCGTCGCCTGTAGCCGCCGGGCTGAATCGCCCGTGGCCGCCGCCAGTCCCAGCCCGTCTCCCGCGCTTACCGAAACCGTTCCCATCACCGTGCCGGCGCTGGCAAGCAAAGGCCGCGCAGAGTTGGAAGCGCCCCCAGCTAAAGAAGCCGAACCCATAATGCTGACTGGCCCCAACGCGGTTCCGACAGACACTCGCATCGTGGTTAACATTCCGGCTTTTCGTATGGATGTGTTTGCCAACGGATCGCTGATCAAGTCATACAAAGTTGGCATTGGCTATCCGCAGTTTCCTTTGCCCCAGGGTTTGCGCAAAGCCGAAACGATCATTTTCAATCCGACGTGGACGCCGCCGGATTCGCCCTGGGTCAACACGATGAATGTCACACCCGGAGAAGTAATTGGCGCGGGCAGCAAACAGAATCCGCTCGGCCCGATCAAGATTCCGATTGGCTCACCATCACTGATTCACGGAGGCAAGCCGCTGGCAAAGATCGGGACTTTCGCCTCGCACGGCTGCGTGGGAATGACAAACGATCAGGTCAAAGATTTCGCGAAGATCCTGGCCCGGGCCGCGCATGCCGATCTGACTGAAGAGACGATGTCTGCTTATCTAAAGAAGCGAACCAAGACTCGCACCGTCAAGCTGGGCCAGCTGGTTCCGGTCGAATTGCGCTATGAAACGATAGTGTTTGAGGAAGGCAAGCTGCACATCTATCGCGATGTCTACGATCAGAACACAAATACGGAAGAGAATCTGCGGGCGGTGTTCGCAGCAAACGGCGCCAGCTTTGATAATCTGGGCGAAGAGGAGAAAGCGAACGTGACCGAGGCGTTGAATGCAATGTCGCGGCGTCCAAAGAAACAACCGGCACGCAAGCCGGCGCCAAAAACCGCCAATGACCCAGTGCAGAATTCGGGAAACACCGCCGTCAACGCGACCGACCGGAAGGCTGAAGCCGAGCGGCAGAAGAAACTGCGCAACCAAAGAGAGTTTGTGATCGAGCTTGTCGAACTGGCAGGTAAAGGTTATCCGGCCCCGGTGAATCTGGATAGTGGGAACGGCGCGCAGGTCGTTGCTGTTCCAACGCCGGCCCCGAACACGCCTTGAAGACGAGGTCAGTACCGGGAGTGATAATGGAGCGCGGACATCCTGTCCGCCAGCGTGCGCAGCACGCTCAATCGCATAATGTCTTTGTTCAGAGGCTGTTCGCGCTTCGCCCTCAGGCGGACAGGATGTCCGCGCTCCATTACCGCTCCCCAGTACTGATGTTATGAAGCAAGCGCCTCCTTCCGTGCTTTTATCCCGGCTTAATTGACAGTCTTCCCCTTAAGCGCTTTGGCGATCGTGTCTACGTCCCCGGCCGCTGCCAGTTGCTCCAGTCGCCCTTCTTCAATGCCCGCTATGCGCCCGAGGATCATCATGGCGTCCGAGGCGTGACCTCGGTTGCGCCAGTGTGCCATCTCCAACAGAGAATCCAGAGCCTCTGACCTCACGATGCGAAGCAGTTCAGGACTGCGATGGCGGCTTAGAGCATTCAACAGAGCGCCGGCCTTATTGCGGTCCGCCCAAACACCCGAGTTCAACATACGGGCAAAATCCTGGGCTGGTATCCAGGCAGAGACTCTGTCACCGGACCACGTGAGAACCGCCAGGGCGCGCACCGCATTATTCCGTACCGGATCATCGATATCATGGCTGGCATTCACCAGTGCTGAAACCTGAGTCCTCGACTTCTGTGCATAACCGAGGGCATACGCCGCCGCTTGTCTTTCCTTTTGGTCGGCAGCTGATCTCAGCACCTGCCGGATCAGGCGTGCGTTACGCAACGCCCAGCGTCGTAATGAGAGTTGCACTTCGCGCATTGGAATATAGGCTGATAACCCGTACCCGTTGGATCTATCCTCGCCGGGTTGCTTTTGCACTGCCTCGGCGTTGAGATCCATCGCGCGTGCGTAAAGATCGAGGATACTGCGCGGAAGGCGAGCGGATCCTTTGGGGGTGGTGTTGTATTTAGCCGGTCGGTTCGAGGCGCCAGGAAGACCAACAAAAATCATCAGGTTTCCGCGGTCGTCACAACACGCGAAAGCCACGTCCGTAGCGTCGCGATCAGTTGCACGTTTGACGGATTGATTGATCTTTTCCCTGATCGCGGGAGAGTCCTGGACCGCGATCGTATCACCTTCACGCAGCGGCAGCGCGGCTTTGATTCGCTGAAGATCGAGACCTGCATAGCCGAAGAACTCGATCTCGCCGACTATCAGAGACTTCTCCTGGGCGAGCGCCGAACCCACCAACAGAATGATGAACAAGGCGAGCAGAGCTTTCATAAGAGAGTCGCGAAAGGGGAACATCAGGATCCGACGGCCGGGTACTGGGTCAATTTCGGAGTCGAGACTACGCATTCACTGAGAGCGCGGGCGCCCGCGCTCTCAATATTAGTAGCCCGATTATTTAAATTGAATTCGCACCGACAGCGGAGAGGTCACACGAATCCAACGCCGGCGCTTCAATGATCTCACCCGGGTTGCCGGCTTCGCCGTAGTATTGACGCCCGGCAGAGATAGCTTCGAAGTATTCAGAAATGCGATCGAGTATCTCGTCGACTGAGTGCGAGTGATACATCGCCGTGCGGAACAGTGCGCCGCCCTGAAGACCACGCGTAAATTGTCCGGCCAGTTGTTTCATGCGGCCGATTGCGGCCAACTGCGGCATGTCTTCGCGCAGCATGTCGAAATATTCAAGCAGCACTGCGCGCTTGTCCTCCAGCGTGGGCTGAAATGGTTCGCGGCCGTGCATGACGTCTTCGATCTGGCGAAAAATCCAGGGATTCTGCATCGCGCCGCGGCCGATCAAGACTCCGTCGCAACCGGTTTCGCGAAATCGCGCGAAGGCCTGTTCGATGGTGGTCACGTCACCGCTGCCGGAAACCGGCACGCTGACGGTTTCCTTGATCTGCTTCACCAGGTCCCAATTGGCCAGCCCTCGATAACCTTGTTCCTTAGTCCTGCCATGAAGGGCGATATGTTCAGCGCCGCAAGCTTCGGCCAGCTTCGCCGTGTCAACGGCATTAATCGTGTGATCGTAAAAGCCGGCACGAATCTTTATGGTCATCGGAATCGAGATCGCTTTCTTAATCTGAGTCAGGATCTCTTCCAGCCGGCCGTGGTCTTTCAGCAATCCCGAGCCGCCGCCGTGCTTGACCACTTTCGGCGCCGGGCAGCCGCAGTTCACATCCAGAATGTCGGCGCCGATTTCTTCGGCCATCTCGGCAGCCATGCGCATGCGTTCGGCCTGGCCGCCGAAAATCTGAACGGCGAATGGGCGCTCGTTTTCATAGAAGCGCATCTGACGTTTCGACTTCGGATTGTTGCGCGTCAGGCCTTCGACTGAAATGAATTCGGAAACGGTCAGCCCGATGCCGCCGCGTCCTTTCAGCAAGCGACGGAAGGAAATGTCAGTCACGCCGGCCATGGGTGAAAGCACCAGCGGCGGATTGATTTCAATATCGCGAATCTTGAATGGTTTGATCTCGTTCATCAGACAAAAGCCACATGAGATTCTACCTCATGTGGCCTTTGATGTCCGATGCCGACATCTCTTTCGGCGGTTCGCGAGCATCCCTGCTCGCCGCTATTCGAAACTAGCCGGCAGGGATGCCGGCGAACCGCAGGCAAGGATGCCTGCGCTCCTTTACCAGTTAACCACCAACTTCTCCGCGTCCTCCCAGGCCGGCACATCCAGTCGCAACGCGGCGCGTTGAAGCCTTTCAGAGTCATCCAGCAAACGGCCCGCGCCCAATGCGACCGTGGTCAAAGGATCTTCCGGCATGGAGACTCTCAGATTCAGATCGTTTTCAAAGCGTTCCGTCATTCCGCCAAGCATTGAACCGCCCCCGGTAAGCGTCAGGCCCGAATAATAAAGGTCGGCGGTGACTTCCGGTTTGGCGTCTTCGATTACCCGCCGGACCGTTGAGATGATTTCAGCCAGGACGGGTTCGAGCGCGCCGCTCACCTCGCGCGCGTTGATGCTAATCGCCAGGGCCGCGCCATTGGCGAGTTGCTTGCCGACAATCTGGATCTCCTTTTGAGATTGTTCGCCGTACTTGTAATCCCAGGCCCGGCCCAATTCTCTCTTCACGTGTTCGGCGGTGCGCTCGCCGATTTGCACCGCATAGCGTACGCGCAGGTAATCCCTGATAGCTTCGTCCATCGCGTTACCCGCGGCGGGAACGCTGACCGAACTGACTACGCCTCCCGAAGCAAGGATCGCGATGTTGCTGGTGCCTCCGCCAATGTCGACCACCAGGTGGGCCTGCTCATTGTCAAAATCCAAACCGGCCCCCAAACCTGCGGCCAGACCTTCGTCAACCAGATCGACGCGGCCGGCCTTGGCGTCACGGGCGGCGTCTTTAACCGAACGCCGTTCGAGCGGCGTTGACGATCCCGGCACGCCAATCACCAGGTGACTGCGCCGCGGATGATCGTTGTGCTGCACGCGACTAATCAGCGCCCGCAAAAACTTTTGAGAGATTTCGAAATTGTCTATGGCGCCACGGCGAATCGGCCGGTGCACTTCAGTGTCGTTGGGTTCGCGTCCCAGAAGCTTCAATGCCTGTGACCCGACCGATAGAACTTCGCCGCTGTACTTGTGCAGGGCCACGACTGAAGGCTCGTTAAGAACGACACCCTGCGTGGGCGCGTAAACTATTGTGTTGACCGTCCCCAGATCGATTGCCAGATCTTCGCTGAAAAACCCGCTTAGGATACCCATTTCAATTACCTCGCTAACTATAGAAACGGAGAATTGCCCCCGGAATACAGCAACCGATATGCCAATGGGTTAGATTGGCTGCCCTGGGATAACGAGCCCAAGTTTCTGAGCTTCCGCTTTGCGAAAGCTGGAATGATTCGTCCGTTCTTGATGATTGGTTAGTTGTGCCGCCCGATAATCGGACGGCCAGAGGCATGATTTACACCAGTCAAACTGCCACAGCCTCGGTCCGATCGAAAGGACAGTCAATGTAGAGTTATGTCCCGGGGCTACGGTTCGATCGTCACAGGGGTTCCGACAGTGACGGCTGCGAATAGCTCACGAATATCGTCGTTTTCCAAAGCCGCACAGCCCCAGGTCCAATCACTCTGCGCGCCATTGCCATGGATATAGATGTCGCCGCCCAACGCAGTATTCTGCGGCGGAGGTTTCTTTGCTTTCAGGGCGAGCATGATCGCATCGTACTGGCCTTTGGTTATCAAGCCATCACGCAGACCGCGTTCGGCATGCGCGGCGTTTGGATAACTGACGCCGAGTGAAAGATAGTAAGCGCTCTTGTCATTTTTGGTGAAGATGTAAAAGTCGCCTTCCGGGGTGCGCCGATCTCCCTGTAGCACTTTGTCGCCAACCGGGCTCGATCCCAGCCCGATGCGATAAGTCCGCAACAGCTTGTCCCCGGAAAATAAGAGAAGTTGTCGCTGACTTTTCTTGATCACGATTCGGGGGTTGACCAGCGGCAACTTTCGTGCGGAACGCTCCTCAGGTTGCGCGGCGGAAGGACCGCCTCTTGGCTCGGCGCGCACTGGTTGGGGCGACAGGTTGCTTTGGCAGGCTGAAAGTAGAAGCAGAGTCAAGAATACAAACCCGTTTGCGAATACCTTTACCATACGCGGAGGCTTTGCACAAAAAGTAGGTTTATCTGGTATTCAACTCGCAAGTCACTGATTCCATAATCTTCGAAGTTGAGTGTAGGATCCGGTCGCTTACCGCTCCCGGTTCTGTATCAGTCAGTGGACTCAATGACTCGCTCGCTCACAATCTCGACCAACTGGTCCGCGTCACGCCGGGAAACGTTACGGTTCGCGGGAGCCTGACTCACTCGGGCCACGATTTCGCGGTCGCGACGCCGAATGGTTAGCTCGTCTCCAGCTTTGACAGTATGCGCCGACTTGGCCGGTCGCCCGTTGAGAAGCACAAAGCCCGCGTCGCAAAGCTCCTGGGCTAAGGTGCGGCGCGGGCAAAGACGGCTTACCTTGAGAAAAAGATCCAATCGCACTCAATTAATTCCGTCGCGGGGCTTGGCCAAAGTCGATCCTGTGCCCGCGCGAGGCGGTCAATGCTGGGAACGCGAACGTCTCGTCCGTATGCGATCCGAGGCGCGTCATTCCCGGTATCGAAAGCAACCAGCGTTTTCCCGCTTCGCGTTCAGTGCGAACGGGACGTCCGCGTTCCCAGCGCTCAGGGCTTCGGAATGATGCCCAGAATCTTGCCCTTCTTTTTCTCGGGCGCTTTCTTGGTTACGGCGGCGGGCGGCACAATCTTGAGCAGCGGCTCAACCTCGGCACGATAACTTTCGGCGATCTTTACATAACCATCGTTGCGCAATCCCTGTAGATAATCTTCGCGCGCTTTAGCAGAACGCTCCCGCGTAATCGCCTCGCGCACATTGTTCTCGTTAAAGGTCGGGGCATTGCTCCCGGCCGTGCGCGCATCGACCCGCAGAATGTGATAGCCCTCGTCCGTCTTCAATGGTTCGCTCACCGCGCCGGCCTTCAGGTTCTTGATTGCGCCGGCGATCGCCGTGCTCAGATCGGGCACTTGGAAGAGCCCTACTTTACATGGCTTCTTTCCAGCAGTTGCCGGAATCTCGGTGTAGGCTGCGGCCAGCGTGCAGAAATCCGCGCCGCTCCGTGCCTGAGCTACCAATTTAGCTGCCAGGGCCTTAACGTCCGCTTCCTGCTTGCCGGCGAGCCCGAGGAATATCTCTGACAGCTCGACCGTTTCCGGCTTAAGAAAATTCCCCTGATGGGCGTCGAAATATTTGTGCAGTTCGTCCTGGCTATAGCTGAAGAAGAGTTTGGAATCGACTTCGCTCTCGAGGACCGCCTGTTTCATTATCTCGATGCGCATCGTCCCGCGAATTGCGACCGGATCAAGTTTCGCCTGACGCATCGCATCGTCCAGTTTATCAATCGAAGTAATGCCGTTCTCTTTGGCGACGTCGAGCATGCGTTTGTTGACCTCGGCTTCGACCCTTTCGGTGAGGTCGAGTTCTTTACCTTTCTGTATCAGCAACTGCTCGTTTATCAGCAGGGCGATCAACTCAGCTTTGTGAGACTCAACCTCGCTGGTGGCCTGCTGTTCAGTCCTGCCATTCTGTTTCAGCGTCTCGATGCGCTCTTTCATTTCGCGCTTCAATTGCGAAAGGGTGACGACGCCGTCATTTACCTGAGCGATGACTTCATCGACGACGACAGGTTCGCCCTCCTGGGCCTGCGCGAGCGAAGGTGCAAGGACAAAGGCCGTCAACAGTAAGGCGGCAATAATCAATTTGGATTTCACGGATTCGTACTCCCTTAATAAAGCTCCGGAGGAGCGAAATGTTTATAGTGCAAAGTCTCTATTGCGGTTCAGCTCCTCTAGCAGGGTGCTGAAAAAAGGAAAATCAGCCACGGAGACACTGAGTCACGGAGAAAAGCCGAATCGAAATAATCAAAAATGCCAACAAACATGCTCTCTCGTTGTTCTATTCGTTCTCTGTGTCTCCGCGCCTCTGTGGCT
>JAWWPL010000486.1:0-8539 GCA_033850605.1 Blastocatellia bacterium
AGAGGGGTTTTTCTCGGTCCGGAAGGTAGAACGACAAACGCTGAAGAACGGTTGGGCAATAATAGAGCAAGAGAATAGTTCTGATTATCAAGCGCTAAGAAGATCTCGTTTCGGGGTCGGGTTTTGAGCTGATTAGAGTTTTGACGAGAGTGGTTTTGGAACAAACCTCTTTAGAGTGGTGGAGATCCCGAGGTTGAAAGGTCTGGAGGCGTGAACGGATAAACCCCTATGAAGAATTCACGCCACCAGTTATGAACACCCGCCGCGAATGCGAGAAACGCGGCCCTGTCTTTGAACTGACTGAGCAAGCAATGTGCCGTCAACCTAACGCACCGAATTCGTAACGGACCAACGGTGAGACCGGCGCCATTTTAATGAACGTCCGTCGCTATTACTCCCAAGAACATTGACCGAATGCCCTTATGAGCACGTATCAAGGCCGTGAGCTGGACAACCGCAGACTCATTTTCGCGTCGCAGCAGCGGCGCCAACCAAAACCCGCCGGATTGAATCTGTGGTGTTTGGGTGGGGCAAAACCGACCGGCGCCACTATTTCGCCTCAAACGTCTAACGAGCGTCGCGTGCTTATAGACACGCGCACGATGCGCGTGCCACGACTAAACTGAAGCCGCTTTGTAAAGTCTCGTGTGATTTCGTGGACAGAGTCTTTGCCTATGCGAAAACGATCACGCGAAGACTTTACAAAAACTCACTGTCGTTGGTGCTGTCAATTATTGCTGGGGTTCGCGGCAAAACCGTTTGGTCTCTGCAGGGATTCTTTTTCAAAACATATGTTATGTCGCTTGATCATGCGATCCAGAGTCTTACGGTCAACTCCCAGCACGCGCGATGCTGCCTGCTTGTTGCCGCGCGTGTGCGCCAGGACGCGCGCCACATGGCGTCCCTCAACCTCAGCCAGCGAAGGCCACGATTCTTTTTTCTCGTTTGAGCCCGGTTCCGCTTTAATCTCGGCCGCATCGTTGAAATTGCGTATACGTTCGGGAAGGTCCTGCACCCGAATCAATCCGTCACACATGGCCGCCGCGCGCACCACCGCATTTTCGAGCTCGCGAATATTCCCCGGCCACGGATATCTTTGGAGCAGCGCAAGAGCCTCCGAGGAAAACCGAATGCTGGGTCCCAGCGAAAAGACGCGATCAGCAAAGGTTTGCGCCAATGGGGGAATATCGTCGCGCCGCTCGCGCAAAGCCGGCAGCGTAATCGAAACAGCATTGAGCCGGTAATACAGGTCTTCACGGAATCTTCCGGCTTTTACTTCAGCTTCGACGTCGCGATTGCTGGCGGCGATGACGCGGACATTTACACGTTGTGTTTGGTTCGAACCAACCCGGCGCACTTCGCCCTCCTGCAACACGCGCAAAAGTTTCACCTGGAAGGACAGGCTGGTTTCCGTGATCTCATCAAGAAAGACGGTACCGCCGTCAGCCTCTTCCCACAACCCGCGACGATCGCGATCGGCTCCCGTAAACGATCCCTTCATGTGACCAAACAGTTCGGATTCGATTAACTCCGCGGGTACCGCGCCGCAGTTCACCGCTACAAACGTCTTATCCGTCCGACCGCTGCGGCGGTGCAAGGTCGAGGCCACTAACTCTTTCCCGGTGCCGGATTCGCCGGTCAGGAATACCGGCAGGTTGGTCGCGGCCACCCGGCCTACCTGTTTCATGACTTCGATGAAAGCGTGACTGCGGCCAACCAGATCGATGTCTGATTCACGCGTACCGGTCCGCGTTCCGACCGAGACCCGGTGCGGGCGCTGAGTTAGTTGATCACGCAACGCGGCCGAGAGCGATTGCAGTTCTTCCACTCCGAATGGCTTTAGCAGATAGTCGTAAGCGCCAAAAGCAGTCGCGTCGAGCGCGCCGACGGCATCGCCGTGGCCGGTCATCAAAACCACTTTCGTGTCAGGGAATTCCTCCTTGAAACGGCGCAGCACCGAGAAGCCATCCGCGCCCCCGAGCATGACGTCGCAGAAGACAATCGGCCAATTCTCCTGAGTCGACATTACAAAGGCCTCTTCTGCCGAAGCCGCGCGACTCACCTGCCAGCCGTCGTTCTCCAGCACAGTGCAGACAAAGTCCCGCACCGGCTGCTCATCATCGATCACTAACGCATGTAAGTTTCGGTCCATTTTGATTTAGCCGTTCCGGCGTCGTTACTCTAAACTCTTTCTAGAGGACCGGCGAGGTCCTATATGTTTATGCCCGCTCTATTCGTTGACAGCAGCCGCCAAATTGTCGATAAGGAGCCGCCCTGAATCCGAGAGCACGTTGCTTTTCCGCGGCGGATTTACCGCGATAGCCATCTCGAACATTTCGGGCGGCATCGGCTTACCAAACAAATAGCCCTGGGCCTCGTCGCATTTCAAACAGCGCAGAAAGGCAACTTGATCATCTGTCTCGACGCCTTCCGCAACCACTCTGAGTCTCAAGTTGTGCGCCAAAGTCACGATGGCCATGACCAGGGCCGCATCGTCCGGATCGGTAGCGGCGCCGGCGACGAATGATCGATCCAATTTAACCGTATCGATGGGAAGATTTTTCAGATAGCTGAGCGACGAGTAGCCGGTGCCAAAATCGTCAATAGCCACCTTTACTCCCAGCTTTTTGATTCGCGCCAGGACTTTCACCGCCACGTCCGTATTCTCCATGATCGACGTTTCGGTCAACTCGAGTTCAAGGCTTGTCGGATCAAGTTTGGTTTCGCTGAGAATCTCCACCAGCCGCTCGGAAAAGTCCTCCTCTTGAAAATGTCTGGCAGAAATATTCACCGCAATGCGCAGCCCGCCAAACCCGCGATCCTGCCAGGCGCGAGTGCGCGCGCAAGCGTCGCGCAAGACGAAGTCGCCGATATCCAGAATCAAACCGGTGTCTTCGGCCAGCCCGATGAACCTGCCCGGTGGCAGCAAACCAAGTTCCAGATGTTGCCAGCGAACCAGTGCTTCGGATCCCACAACGGCGCCGGAAGCGAGATTCACCACCGGCTGATAATGTGTAATGAACTCCTGGTTTTCGATCGCCCGGCGGAGACTGGTTTCCAACTCCAGACGCTTCATGGCCAGCGCATTCATATCCGCGGCATAGAATTGACAGTTGTTGCCGCCCTGCTTTTTTGCTCGATACAGTGCGGCCTCGGCATTTCTCAGAATCGTACCGCTGTCTTCACCGTTGGAAGGGAACAGACTAATTCCAATACTAGTGGTGACGTACACTTCCTGGCCGCCCAAACCAAACGGGGCATTGAACACCTCGCGAATCGCGCGGGCAACCTCAGTCAGGTCGGCGGTTTCAGTAACGTTGGTTAAGAGCATGGCGAATTCACCTTCAAAGCGCGCTACGGTATCGCCGCTGCTAACGCACTGTTGCAGCCGGGCCGCAGCCTCAGTCAACACGACATCGCCGGCTGCATGCCCCAAACTTTCGGTAACCTTCTTGAGGCGATCCAGGGAAACGAGCATGACCGCGACCAGGTTATTGTTGCGTTGCCCAATCGCAATTGCCTGAGTACAGCGATCTTCAAACAGAACTCGATTAGGGAGATCGGTCAGACCGTCGTGATAGGCCAGATGTTCGATCTCGGCAGTGCGCTCTTTGATCAATTCTTCCAGGTGGTTCTCATAAAGGCGCTTCTGAGTCAGCAACTGGTGATGGGCCAGAGCTCGTTTCACCGCCGTATGCACATGGCGAAGATCCAGTGGCTTAGTTATGTAATCGAACGCACCTGCGCGCATGGCTTCAATTGCAGAGTCGATCGCCTGCTGTCCGCTAATCATCACCATTACAGTATCGGGTGTTCGTTCCAAAACCAGCGGCACCAGATCCAGACCGCTGATTCTTCCCATGTTGATGTCGCTGATTACCAGGTTGAAATTGATGCTGTTGAGAATGGTCAGGGCACCTTCCGCCGAGCCGACGGTAGTGCAATCGTAAGTCGGGCTCAATAGATCGCTGAGCAGATCGCGAATCGGCTCCTCGTCATCAATAATCAGGATCGCCGCTTTTTCAGTGTCCGCGTTAACCATAATGCTCTCGCCCAACCCCAACTTCCGCCCTTTTTTTGTATAGGGCTAGTTATTCGGCAGGTGTTATTTCCGCCTTCTCGTCGTCCGAGCCCGTCCTGCAAGTCCAAATCAAGAGCCTAATGACTGCTCAATGATTCAGCATCCAGCACCTCGCGCACTCTTCTGACAAGCGCCGCGGGCGTGAACGGTTTTTGAATGAACTCCACATTCGAATCCAATACGCCGTGATGAACAATCGCTTCATCGGTGTAGCCAGACATAAAGAGAACTCGTAAGCCGGGTAGTAATTCAGTCACGCGATCGGCGACCTCTTTGCCACTGGTCTCGGGCATCACGACATCGGTGAGCAATAGATCGATTGACTCAGTGCCCTGCAGGCACAATCGAATCGCATCGGTACCGCGCGAGGCGGCCATCACTTTATATCCCGACTGTTCGAGGATTTTCTGGGCCAACCCGCGCACCACATCTTCGTCTTCGACGAGAAGAATGGTTTCTGAACCGCCCGCAGGCGCAAGTTCGACTGCCACGAGATCTGTCTTTGGCTGCGCCGTTGCCAATTCCGGGAAGTAAACCTTGAAGGTGGTGCCGTGATCCAGTTCGCTATAAACCCCGATGTTACCGCCGCTCTGTTTGATGATGCCGTAGACCGTCGATAGGCCGAGGCCGGTTCCTTTTCCTTTTTCTTTGGTAGTAAAAAACGGATCGAAGATACGAGCTCGCGTCTCGTCAGACATGCCGGTGCCCGTGTCGCTGACGGCGAGCATCACGTATTTGCCCGGCGCGAAGCCAATGTGTTTACCGGCATACTCGGAATCGAGCTCGACACTTGCCGTTTCAATAGTCAGCTTGCCTCCCCGAGGCATTGCATCCCGCGCATTTACGACCAGGTTGACCAGCACTTGTTCCACCTGGCCTGGGTCGGCCTTGATTTTTTTCAGCGCGGGATCCAATTTGGCCGTTAGTCTGATGTCCTCTCCGATCAATCGCTGCAGCATCTTGTTCATGTCCGTGACGACATCGTTTAGATTGATCGCGAGTGGCTGCAGGATCTGCTTGCGCCCGAAGGCCAGCAGTTGCCGCGTAAGATTCGCCGCGCGGTCCCCCGCCTTCCTCACCTCTTCAAGATAGGATCTGATTGGATGATTGTCTTCCAGGCGTTGCAATGCGAGGCTACTGTAGCCATTGATCGCGGTAAGTAAATTGTTGAAGTCGTGGGCCACGCCGCCGGCCAGTTGCCCAATCGCTTCCATCTTCTGCGATTGGCGCAACTGTTCCTCGAGCTGCTTACGTTCAGTAACATCTCGCGCGATCCCCTGTACGCCAATCGGAACCCCGTCTTGATAGACGAGTTTGGTGTTCGCCTCAATGGTGATTCGATGGCCATCCTTGGCCACGATCTCCATCTCGTACGCAGTCACTACTTCACCGGCCAGTTTTCTGCGGAGCATCTCTCGCGCCTTATCCTGATATTCCGGCGCCACGGTGTTAGTGAGATTCATTGCCAATGCTTCTTCACGCGGGTAACCCGTGATCAACTCACCGGCTTTATTGATCGACGTGTAGGTACCCTGAAGATCATGTGTGTAAATGATGTCATGGGCATTTTCTACCAGGTACCGATAGCGTTCCTCGCTCTTCATAAGCTCTCGCTCTGAACGCTTGCGTTCGGTAATGTCGCGGACGTAGGCGGTGAACATTGGCAAGCCTTCCGATTCAATCCGATTGATTGCCAGTTCAATAGGAAACTCAGAGCCGTCCGCCCTTATGGCGCTAAGCTCGAGGCGCTTGCCAAGAACCGGGCCTTGAGCGCTGGTAAGATAGTGAGCCAGGCCGCGGCGATGCTGTTCTCGGAATCGCGGCGGTATGATCAAGGCCGCCATCTCCTTTCCGACAGCGTCCGCGCGCATAAAGCCAAAGGTTCTTTCAGCCGCCGGATTCCAATCAACAACCAGACCCGCGTGGTCCATAGTGACGATGCAATCAAGCGCTGATTGCAAAATAGCCCTGTTGCGAGCTTCGCTTTCACGCAACCCCTCGGCGGCGCGCTTGCGCTCAGTGATGTCTTCGATGCTGCCTTCGCGATAGAGTTCATTGCCGGCTTGATCTCGAACTGAGCGCCGGTTTAGCGATAACCAGATCTTCGCGCCGTCTTTGCGGTACGCCTCGAATTCGAAACCCTCCAGGATCCCGCGCTGTACTTGCAGGCGACCCGCCTCTATGCGGGCCTCAGGGTCAACGTAGAGTTGGTGGGTTACATCGGTGATTGCCTCGATAACCTCATCCGTCGATTCATATCCCAGAATCCGCGCCAGCGCCGGATTCACCGTCAGGAATCGTCCATCGAGCGTTGATTGAAAGATTCCTTCGACAGCGTGCTCAAAGATCGAGCGATAGTTCTTTTCGGCTTCTTGTACCTGAGTGTAGAGCGAGGCGCTTTCCAGGGCCGCGGCGGCCGTGCCGGCCAGAATGGTCAAAGCCTTCATTTGTCCCAGAGTGAAAGGACGCGAGCGGTTAGTCATGTTCAGATTAATGACACCGACCAATTTGCTCGCGACTTGCATGGGAACAGAAACAGCAGAGCGAATCTCAGCTCGGGGCCAAAGCGCGACAAAACGATCGTCAGATACCTCTCCGTTAAGGATCAGAGGGGTGCGCTCGCGCGCGACCCAACTCGAGATACTCTCCTGCAGCGGAATGCGCTGGCCCAACAAACGGTCACGCTTTTCGCCTCGCACGGCGGCTACATAGAGTTCCTTGCCGTCACTGGTTGGTAAGAGGATCGATACTTCGTCGGCCTCGCTCTGCGCCAATGCCCCATCGGCAAGTTTGCTCAGGACGGTTTGCAGATCCAGGGTGAAGGCAATCGTTTCGCTGAGTTCATGAATGGCCACCGCCTCGCGGAGTTGCACATTCTCCAGGCGCAGATGCCGAGTGTTGATTGCGCGCGTCAGCACGGGCAGCATCGTCTGCAATCGAAAGGGCTTCAGCACATAATCAAATGCGCCGCTTTTCATCGCATCGACGGCCGTCTGGATGGTTCCCTGGCCGGTCATTAGAATGCAGACCAGGTTAGGATCGATTTGCAGTCCCTCGCGAGCCAGCGCAATACCATCAATGCCCGGCATCATCAAATCGGTGAGCAAAACGTCGAAAGGGTCAGTGCGCAGAGCCGCGAGCGCTGCTTCGCCCGCGGTAAAGCCCGCGACTTCATAGCCCTGCGAAGTCAATGCTTCAACCAGAATGCTCTTAAGCTCGACCTCGTCGTCGACAACCAGAATTTTTCCAATGCTGTTGTTGTTCATGCCAGGTTAGCGGCGGCGCGTGCCGTCGCCGGAAATAACATTCGGACAGTTGTGCCGCATCCTACTTCGCTTTCAATCCCTATGGTGCCGCCGTGGTCCTCGACGATGCGCCGGCAAATGGCCAAACCCAAACCCGTTCCTTTGCCTTCCGTCTTGGTCGTGAAAAACGAATCCCAAACCCTTTTGAGACTCTCAGCAGGTATCCCTTCGCCGGTATCGGCAAAATCGATCTGCACTGCTTCGTGCTCGTCTAAAACGCCGGGCTGCGCGCGCACGATCAAGGTTCCGCCGTGGGGCATTGCGTCGCTCGCGTTTGTCAGCAAATTCAGAAACAGTTGGCGCAACTGCTGGCAATCTGCCTGCATAGTCGGCAGCGGATCGGTAAACTCACGCACGACCTCGATCTTGCGACTGCGCAGGTGGTAACGGACAAACTCGACTGATTTGGCGATCTCTTCACGTGCGTCCACGGTTGATATCTGACGATGGCTGCGCCGGCTAAAATGGAGCAGGTTGTCGACCAGGTTAGCCATGCGATCCACTTCCTGCGAGATCACTTCCAGCGAGTGCCGTTGTTGATCGTCCACGGTCGTGGTCATCAACATGTTCTCAACCCGCAAGGCGACCGTGGCCAGCGGGTTATTCAACTCGTGCGCGATGCTGGCCGAGAGTTCACCCATCGTAGCCAGCTTGGAAGCCTGCCAAAGTTGTTGCGTGGTAGCGGACAACTCACTCAGCGTTGTTTCCAGTTTACGGTTGCTCTGTTCGAGCTCCTGCTCTCCGCGCCTGCGCTCGGTGATATTCCGGATATTGCACTGGACCACTTTCGCATCTCCGACAGGATAAACATTGCTCACGAACTCGACCTCGATCCTCACGCCTGCCCGAGTGACCAGCGGCAGGTCGTCGTAACGGACATAGCCCTTGTCCCGGAGTTCTACAAAAGAGTCCCGGGCCGCGGCTATATCATTGAAAACGCCGATTTCCCAAAGTTCCTTGCCAATTAGTTCTTCATAGGAGTAACCCAGCATCGTCATTAGGTAAGGATTTGCGTCAACAATCTTTCCTGTGTCCGCGTCGAGGATCAGAATGCCATCCTTCGCACTTTCAAACAGCCGGCGATAACGAAGCTCTGACGCCCTCTCGGCCTGCTCGGACAACTTTCTTTCGGTTATGTCACGGACGATTTCAA
>JAWWPL010000490.1:0-6323 GCA_033850605.1 Blastocatellia bacterium
CCGCGGCGCTGCGCTCATTGGAGCTGGACGATTCGCTGGCCGAAGCACACACCGCGCTCGGATTTTATCTTTCCAACTATGAATGGGATCGGGCCGGCTCGGAAAAGGAATATCGCCGCGCCATCGAACTTAAACCGAATTACGCTACCGCCCATCATTGGTTGGGTGCTGATCTCGCGAATCTAAAACGTTTTGATGAAAGTCTGGTCGAATTGAGGCGAGCTGAGGAACTTGACCCGCTGTCGCCGATTATCGGGACGAATCTTGGTGACGCGCTGGTCTTCGCGCGCAGGTATGATGAGGCGATTGCCCAATACAAGCGCACCCTGGTTAGTAATCCAAAGTTTGGTTACGCTCACCAGGCTTTGGGCTGGGCCTATGGCTTAAAGGGAATGTATCCGGAAGCCATAGCCGAAACGCGCACGGCAATCGATCTGAGAAATGGTTCCTCGGCAAAGGGATATTTGGGCCTGTGGTTGGCGAGAACGGGCAAGCGCGGGGAAGTGGTGCAACTGCTCAATGAGTTAAGACAGGAGTCGGCGCGGAGTTATGTCCAGCCTTATACATTTGCCCTAATCTACATTGGTCTTGGTGATAAGACGGAAGCCCTGAACTGGCTGGAAAAGCAAATGCTGGGTCATTCAGAAACCGCTAGCCAGTATGCAGTCGAGCCAGAGGTTGACGAGTTGCGCTCGGAGCCGCAATTCAAGGCGATGCTCAAACGAATGAATCTACCGGAATAGAATATTGGAAGTGGATGACTAAAGAACTGGCACTCAACACCACTCTGTCACACTACCGCATCGTCTCGAAACTCGGAGCGGGTGGGATGGGTGTGGTGTGGTTGGCGGAAGACACACGGCTCGGACGTAAGGTCGCACTAAAGCTTCTTCCCGCTGAATTCACCGAAGACTCTGAACGTGTCCGGCGCTTCACCCTGGAAGCAAAAGCCGCTTCGGCACTCAATCATCCAAACATAATCTCCGTTTACGACATCGGCGAGTGTGACACTGGCCGCTTCATAGTCATGGAGTTTGTTGACGGCAGAACGTTGCGTTCGGTCATCGCGAAAGATAACTCACTCGAAACCTTGTTCACTCTCGGTGCTCAGATGGCGAGAGCTTTGAGCGCAGCGCACGCAGCCGGCATCACCCACCGCGATATCAAGCCCGACAATATCATGGTGCGTGACGATGGTTACGTGAAGATGTTGGACTTTGGACTGGCGCGTCTGCTTCCCACCACGAGTGATCCTGAAGCGATGACGCTGGCCCAGCAAACAACACCAGGCACCGTTATGGGCACGCTCGCATACATGTCACCGGAACAGGCGAGGGGCACGACAGCTGGTTCTGCTTCAGATGTGTTTGCGTTGGGGATTGTTCTTTATGAACTGGCGACGGGAAGGCATCCGTTCAAATCCGAAACGATGATTGGTTACTTGCATGCGATCACTTCGCAGACGCCGCCGTCAATAACGAGTCTGAAATCTCACCTGCCGGCCGCACTTGATGATCTGATTTTGCGCATGCTGGATAAAAACGCCCACGGCCGTCCGACTGCGAGCGAAGTCGTGCAAGCGTTGCAGGAGATTGAGAAATACGGAAGTAGCAACACGCTTCCACTTCGCAGAGTTGCCGATAAACCAAAAGCTACACGCGGAGATGAAGGATTCCGGGTTGCGGTCCTGCCGTTCAAGGTTCGCGACGAAGATCCCGCCGTTGCAGTATTGGCCGACGGGCTATCCGATGAGATCGTAACCGGCCTTTCGCGGTTTCGGTATCTGTCGGTCGTCACAAGCACCTCCGCGGCTCGCCTGAAAGGGGAGACTGAAGACGAAGGGTCATTGGCGGCAAACCGCAGTGCGCGCTACGCGTTGGAAGGAAGCATACGCAAGGGTGGCTCCGCCATTCGAGTGAGCGTTCAACTCGTCGACATCGAGACTGGGGCGCAGCTCTGGTCCGAGACTTACAATCGGGACCTCCAGACTTCGACGATTTTTGAGGTGCAGGACGACGTCGCCGGCCGTATCGTCGCCACGGTAGCCGATAGCTACGGGGTGTTGGTGCATTCGATGAGGGGCGCGATCCGAAAGAAGGACGACGCCGATCTCACGCCGGTTGAGTGGCAGTTTCAGTATTTCGCCTACCGCGAGCAGATCACGCCCTCGGCCCACGCAGCGCTCAAGAGCCGACTGCTGCGCGTTGCGGAGCGAAACGATGGGCAGTCGGACTTGTGGGCCTGCCTCGCGCAAATCTATGTCGACGAATACGCGTTTGGTTTCCTGGTAGACGCAACCTCGCTCGATCGGGCACTGGCGGCGGGTCGGCGCGGGGTCGAGTTGGATCGGGCGAACCAGTTCGCGCTCGTTGCGCTTGCCCAAGTCCACTTCTTCCGCCAGGACCTCGCAGCGTTTGCTCCTGCGGCCGAGCGCGGAATGGCCCTTAATCCGCTCAACACCGACGCGATCGGTATCCTGGGACTGCAGATCGTCCACACAGGTCAATTCGAGCGAGGCACCGCGATCGTGCGCCGCGCGATGGAACTGAATCCCAACCACGCGGGCTGGATGCACTTCGCTCCCCTCTGGGATCACTTCCACAAGGGCGAGTACGAGCAGGCCCTCGAGTGCGCGAACCGGGTGGACGTACCTGGACTCTTCTGGCCGTACCTCGTAATGGCTTCGGCCTGCGGACATCTCGGCCGGCGCGCCGAAGCCGAAGCTGCGGTCAAAGATCTTTTGGCTCTCGATCCTGATTTTGGAGCGCACGTGCGCTCGAACGTTGAGAGTTGGCACTTCGCAAGCGGTCTGATGGATCCCCTGCTCGAAGGACTTCGCAAGGCGGGACTGGAGATTAGTGATGAAGAGCCGGCGTCAACATCGTCAAGCCCAGCCCGGGCTTCGAACGCGACTCGAGCGGATGAAGGCTTCTGGGTCGCTGTGCTGCCGTTCAAGTATTCGGGCATGGCGGCGGAACTCAAGGCCCTGGCCGAAGGACTGTCAGAAGACATCGTCACGGGGCTGTCGCGTTTCTCCTATCTCCGTGTAATTGCGCGCGGCTCAACACTACGCTACGCAAACCAAACCTCGGATCTGCGAACCGTGGGTAAAGAACTTGGCGCGCACTATGTGATGGAAGGCACCCTCCGACAAGCCGGGACGAAGCTTCGACTTGCCGTGCAACTCGTCGATGCCACCACGGGCGCCCACCTCTGGGCGGAAAACTACGAAAGAAAATTCAGTCCCGAAAACACTTTCGGGCTACAGGATGACCTTGTTCCACGAATTGTCTCCACAGTCGCCGACTGGTACGGCGTTCTGCCCCACAGCATGAGCGAAATTGTTCGCCTCAAACCTCCCGACCAACTAAGTCCTTACGAAGCGCTGCTTCGCAGTTTCGGCTACTTCGAGAATATCGCTCCTGAAGAGCATGCAATTGTCAGATCCAGTCTGGAGCGAGCTGTCGAACAAGAACCAGGCAACGCTGATGGATGGGCCATGCTTTCAATGATCTGTGGTGAAGAGCACAGGTTCGGGTTCAACGTGGAGCCTGACTCGCTCGGGCGTTCACTCGAGGCCGCACGGCGCGCAGTTAGCATTGCGCATTCGAATCACTTCGCGTGGCTTGCTCTAGCGCAGGCACTGTTCTTTCGCAAGGAATTCGACCCCTTCTTGGATGCGGCAGAACGGGCGATTGCACTCAACCTTATGGACGGATCTACGGTTGAGTACCTGGGCCACTTGATTGCCTTTTCCGGAAACTGGGAGCGCGGCTGCGAATTGGCGGAGCGGGCGCGCCAACTGAATCCGAATCATCCTTCATGGTACTGGTCAGTTCCCTTTCTCGATGCCTATCGCAAAGGCGATTACCTTAACGCCCGCAGCTTTTTACTGAAGGGAAATCCGCAGAAGAATTATTTGATGCAGGCACTGCTTGCCGCAGTCCAGGGGCAACTTGGAGAAAATGAGGAAGCAGCTCGGCATCTTCGAAAAGTGCTGGAAATGATGCCGAACTTCCCTTTGATTGGGCGTAGTGAGTTTTCCAAGTGGTACCTTCCGGACCTCGTCGATCACTTGATGGACGGACTTCGTAAGGCAGGGCTTGAAACTGCCGATGAGTCGCAACTATCGAAGTCATCGTCACCCCTTGTTTCGAACGAGACTCGAGCAGATGAAGGTTTCTGGGTCGCAGTTCTTCCGTTCAAATTCACCGGCTCAAATACCCAAGTCGCAACTCTCGCTGAAGGATTGTCAGAAGAGATCGTTACTGGACTGTCTCGCTTTTCTTACCTGCGAGTCATATCCCGCAGTTCGACACTTCGATACGCAAATGAAACAGATGACGTCCGCACTGTCGGTAAGACACTCGGCGCTCGTTATGTGATGGAAGGAAGTCTCCGTGTTGCTGGTTCGTCGTTGCGCATATCAGTACAACTCATCGACGCAGGCACCGGTGCTCACTTGTGGGCGGAAACATACGATCGTCAATTCCGCGCCGAGGAAGTATTCGCCCTACAAGATGATCTCGTACCGAGGATCGTTTCTACGGTAGCGGACGTAAATGGTGTGCTTCCTCGAAGCATGAGTGAAGTTGTATGCAGCAAGAATCCAGATGAGTTAAGCCCTTACGAAGCTGTACTGCGCAGTTTCCGTTACTTCGATCGCGTCAGCCCTGACGAACTCACGGCCGCTCGATCATGTCTTGAAATAGCTGTCGAGAAGGGGCCGAGTAATGCAGATGCGTGGGCCATGTTGGCTTTGTTATTCCATCAGGACTACGGACAAGGATTCAACCTTCACCCTGATGCACTCAACCTTGGAGTAATGGCGGCTCAACGCGCAGTTGAGTCAGGACCATCCAGTCATCTGGCCTACTTCAGCCTGGCCCAGGCACGCTTCTTCCAAAAGGACATTCAAAGTTTTCGTAATGCTGCAGAGCGAGCTATTGCGCTCAATCCAATGGATGCAAACTCACTCGCTTTCATGGGTGAGTTGCTAACCTACGTTGGCGATTCTGAACGAGGTCTCGCGCTCGCCACTCGCGCCAAGGAAATCAATCCGAATCATCCAGGTTGGTTCTGGTATGCAGACTATTTTCATGCGTATCGACTAGGCGATTACCGCAGTGCCCTGAGCTTGGTTCTCAAAGCGAATTTGCCGGGCCACTGGGGCATGCATGTGGGTATTGCTGCGGCCGCTGGACAACTCGGAGACCATAAAACCGCCGGGAAAGCCATTCGCGATTTGCTCAAACTGCGGCCGGACTACGGCGCCTCGGTACATAACAGTCTCGCGAAGTGGTTTGACCCTGAGTTATGCGAGCAACTTCTCGACGGCTTACGAAAGGCTGGGTTGGAGATTGGGGATGAAGGGACAGAGAGTCAGGGCGACGCGGCGACCGACTCCGTTTCTCCCCGGGTAATTCGAGGTAGATGAGTCGAGAGCTATCAGTCAACACGAATCTTTCGCATTACCGCATCGTCTCCAAAATCGGCGCCGGTGGGATGGGCGAAGTCTATCTGGCCCAGGACACATCGGAACTCGGCCGCATGGTCGCGCTCAAACTCCTGTCAGCGGAAGTTGCCGACGACAAAAATCGGTTGCAGCGCTTTATCCAGGAGGCGCGCACCGTCTCAAATCTCAACCATCCCAACATCCTCACCGTTCATGAATTCGGCAAGGACGAGTCGACGTCCTTCATGGCCACTGAGTACGTTGACGGGGTGACGCTGCGGCAGCACGTTTCGGGCCGGAAGTTGAAGTTGGTCGAGGTGCTGGATCTGGCTATTCAGATCGTTGCCGCATTGAATGCCGCTCATGAGGCGGGGGTTACGCACCGTGATCTTAAACCCGAGAATGTCATGGTCCGTCGCGATCATATCGTGAAGGTGCTCGACTTCGGCCTGGCGAAACCGTCGGCTCCTGCGTCGGAGAATCAAATCGACTCAGAAGCAGGCACGAGAGTCCTGGTTCACACTGAACCCGGGCTCGTGATGGGAACTGTCAGTTACATGTCGCCCGAGCAGTCGGTGGGCAAGGGAGTCGATCAACGCTCCGATATTTGGAGCGTCGGGGTGGTGCTCTACGAAATGATCGCCGGGCAGGTGCCGTTCCAGGGTAAAGATATTCACCGGCAGATTATCGCTATCCAGGAAGTCGAACCGTTGCCGCTCTCGCGACAAGTTGAGGGTGTGCCGGAACGCCTCGAAGAGATCGTCACCAAGTGTCTGGCGAAAGAGAAAGACGAACGCTACCAGAGCGCCAAGGACTTGTTGATCGACTTGCGAAATTTGCGACGGAAGCTGGACGTTGATGCCGAGAT
>JAWWPL010000065.1:0-4074 GCA_033850605.1 Blastocatellia bacterium
TGCGCGCCGACGCCACCCGCGCACCTTCAGTCTTCAGCAGCGTGGTCAGCATTTCCGTAGTTTCGCGCGAATCATCCACCACCAGAATCGATTTAGCAGTCAACGCTCCGGTGACGACTGGCCCCTCAACCGATGAAGCATCCGCCTTCTCGAAGTACAGTGGAATCCAAACCGAAAAAGTCGCGCCTTGACCTGAGCCCGGTGATTCCGCGCTAACGCGTCCACCATGTAACTCAGCCAATTGCTTTACCAGCGCCAGACCTATGCCCATCCCTTCATGCCTGCGCGAGCTACTGGCATCGGCCTGACGAAAGATTTCGAACACATGCGGTATGAAGTCGGGAGTAATTCCCTGGCCGGTGTCTTTGACGGTAAAGTATGCTGCATCGCCCGCGCGGGTCAAAGACACACTGATGAGGCCCTGCGCGGACGTGAACTTCACCGCGTTGTTCAAAAGATTCCAGGCAATCTGGGCCAACCGAACGGGATCACCCGCGACGACAAGGGTCTCGCTGTCGGTATCCAGGTCGAGCGAGATGTCCTTCTCGGCGGCTGCATCGCGCACCGCGTCAATAGCGTCGGAAATAATCGTCGAGAAAGAGAGCGGTTGCAGGTTGAGGGACAACTTGCCCATTTGCAAACGTGACAAATCCAGCAGATCAGACACCAGGCGTGATTGAGCCAGAGCGTTGCGGCGAATTGTCTTGGCCGCTTGCATCACAAACTCGCGTTTATGAGTTTCACCGCTGCGTAAAAGGATATCCGCATACCCGATCACAACGTTGAGAGGATTTCGTAGCTCGTGGGATAGGGTGGCCAGAAACTCGTCCTTGAGGCGGTTCGCGTTTTCGGCTTCGGCGCGGGCCTCGCGTTCGGCATCCAGCAGTTTGGCGCGCTCCTCTTCCGCCAGCTTGCGCTGGGTAATATCGGACGACACGCCGACCACACCTATGAGCTCGTTCTTGTCATTGAAGATGGGCGAGTCCGTTACCAGGGCGGGAAAGACAGTCGCGTCACGGCGGCGCACCAGGAATTCTCCCGAGAAACTGCCGCCAGCTTTCATCTGCGAAAAGATCTGCTCGGCTATCTCGTGAGACGCATCCGCCACCACCAGCTCGAAAATGTTCCTGCCGAGAGCTTCGGCGGCCGTCCAACCGTAGAGTTGCTCGGCAAAAGCGTTCCAATAGATGACCGCTCCCTCCAGGTTCGTCGCGATCACGCCCTGCTCAACTGTATTCAGCAGCCGGGCGCGAAAACGAATTTCTTCTTCTGATTTTTTGCGTTCGGTAATGTCGCGCAAATACGCCGAGAGACCGGTGGCGGTGGGATAGGCATGCACTTCAAACCAAGCCCCCAGAACGATCTTCGACTCCAGTTCAAAGTGTCGCGGCGTCATTGCCTCGATCGCTTCAAGAAAGTTGGGATAAAGCGGTGAAGATGTTGCCGCGGGATAGAGTTCCCAAATGTTCCGGCCGATTAGTTCGTCGCGAGTTTTTCCGAATAGTTCCTCGACTCGCTTATTAACTTCCACAAAACGCCATTCGCGGTCGAGCTCGTAGAACAGATCAGTAATGCTTTCCAGGATCTTTTTGATTTTTTGGTGAGACGCACGCAGTGCTTCAAGACTTTCATCGCGCTCGCGATTGGCTTCCGCCAACTCCATTTCATAGAGCCGGGCGTTTTGGAGCGCGATTTCGGCCTGATCCGCGAGTGCGGATAACTGCCACTCCTCATCCGCGTCAAGCGGCCGGTCACGAACGATCGCCAGGAAGCCGTTGACCGCGTGCTTGGCGATGACGGGAACAGACACGAGAACCTCATCTGCACCAACAGACAGAACTCGGTGCAGCGCCTTCACCGCGTTTTCACCCATTTCCGCGACGAACTCTTTGGCAAGTTCCGGATGCAAACCTCGCGCGGCCCGGATTCTCAACATGCCGTCTTTATCGACGAGCAGCAGGACGCAGACTCTCGCCCCGACCAGCTGGGTGGCGTTTTCTACAATGAGATCCAGGACCTTGTCGAAGTTAAGTGAGGTGGTGATGGCACGATTGATGTCGGCCAATCGTCCCGAAGCCGATTTCCGTGATTTCCCTGGCTCGCTCGTAATTACGGGATTCATTTTTGGAAGTCGTCGATTATCAGACCGTCAGCGGTAATCCGAATTTCACGTTCGCGATTGTCATGATCGCTGCCCCGGGTCTTGATGATGCGCAACGTGCGCTTGAGCTCAAGCCCTGGCTGAAATCTCAGCAACAAGACGTTATCGCTCATGTTGGAAATCTGCTCGTCACTAACGCCATGCACCTCAAACAGATTGCTCATTTCATAGGTCAACATGCAGGTGACGTTCTCCACGGCAAACCACTGCATCAGGGAATAGATTAAATTGGCGAAGCGCTGGCGATCGATGCTCGCCCGCTGGACGTCGCCGAGTGCATCAATCACCACCCGCTTGACCTTCCCGGCGCGAACGCGGCGCAGCAATTCCACCGCTACCTTATCGAGCTGCACTTCGACCGGTGATTGATACATTAATTCGAAACTATCATTAAGGAGCTTCTCAACCGGCAGCCCGAGGTTGCGCATGACGCGCGCAAGTTGCGTCGGATTCTCCTGGAAACCCAGATAGACGCCTGGCTCGCCTTTCAATGCTCCTTCGCCAATGAACTGCAGCGCCATGATTGTCTTGCCGGCGCCCGGCGGTCCGGCCACCAGCGTGGTGCTGCCGCGCCAAAAGCCTTCCGCGACCATTTCATCAAGGCCTCTAATTCCCGTGTTCACCCGTTCTGTTTTCGCGGTGTAATCAGGTGATACTTTGGGCGTTCGCAGCCGAGGATAAACCTCCAGGCCGGCTTCAGTGATCGAGAATGCGTGCAGGCCGGGAATTGAACTCGATGACCGAAACTTCTCTAAGCGCAGAAATCTCTCTTCGCGAACATTTGTATTGAGCTTGATCAATTGCAGTACGACATCGGCTATCGCGAACTCGGGAAGCTCAGTCATCATGCCGTCCGCATATTCGCCAATTAGGAAGCTGGTGCAATTATACGATGTCAGCACACTCGCCAAATCAAAGGTCACGGTGCGGCGTGCCTGCGGCGCAACCATAAGTTCATTCAGCGCTTTGAACGAATCGATAAAGACAAAGCGAGGTCGGCGAGCCGCCAGGGTATCTGCAACGATCTCGGGCAGCTTTTCTATCCCTTCGTTGCGCAACATTAATCCGAGATCTTCATAAAAAACTGAAACACCAATTTGGGACGCGTCGAAGAAGCTGTAACTCTGGCCGTGCATAATAAACTTCTCGAGCGGCTCTGACATGGTAGTGAAGTAAAGCGCCGGCGCGTTAGCCTTAGCCTGGGAAAACGCCAACTGTTCCGCCAGTATGGTCTTGCCTGTGCCCGGGGCTCCCATAATCACGCTGATGGTGTTTTCGGGAATTCCGCCAAAGAGGATTTCATCCAACCCGGCGCATCCGGTTTTTATCTTGTCGGTCATTGTCTTTTTTCTGGCACGGACCTTTCAGCCGTGCCGATCAACCTCTCAACACTCTCGATTAACAACGTCTCGTCAAGGGGTTTAAGGAGGAACGCCTCGGCGCCCGCGTCGCGGGCCCGCTCCTCCGCGTGTAGATGACTAAACACGAGGACGCGAATGTCGCTGGTGCTCGGATCTGACTTGAGCGCATGACACAGACTCAGTCCGTCCATTTTTGGTACCAGAATTTCAGTGACCAGAATCTGAGGGTGCAACTCGCGGGCTCGCCCCAGCGCCGAGACACCATCTGCGACGAATTCGACGGTATAACCGGCCTGCTCGAGAAAATATCTCTCCAGACGCTGAACGATGGGGTTACGCTCAACGACAAGAATCAGGGCGCGCCGTTCGGGCGCCACGGCCTTCATGATCTGAGAAGGGGACGTCATATATCTGCCAAACCCGAAAAGGGAAACTGGAATTTTATTTGGGGTAACGCACCTTATAACAAATCATCGCTTGAATTCAAGAACCTGCATGGCAGGTGGTCTCTTAATTTGCGGAGACTGTCCGAGGACGGCATGGAGTCAGTAC
>JAWWPL010000036.1:0-3529 GCA_033850605.1 Blastocatellia bacterium
GAAATCGTGGTTATTTCTATCCAGCAGGCGCACGTTGAGGCGATTTTCGAACACGCGCGCGGCGTCGCCCCTCACGAATGCTGCGGCCTGGTGGGCGGTAACGAGGCGCGCGCACAGACCGTCTATCCAATCCGCAACGCCGCCGCCGATCCCCTCGTTACCTATGAAGCATCCCCCGAAGATCTGTTCGCTGCACAACGATTGATGCGCGAGCGAAGCGAGCAATTGGTGGCCATTTATCATTCCCATCCACGCTCTGCTGATCCCCAGCCCTCGGAAACGGATGTCCGGCTTGCCTACTACCCATCAGCGGTTTACCTTATTGTGGGACTCGCCGGTGAACAACCAAGCCTCCGCGCGTTTCGTATCTCTGAGACTCAAGGAACCTGGGAACGGGTTGAGTATGAAATCGTCGCTGACGGTAATCCTTGAAACGGAAACAGCCGGGCTCTCGTAGACACTTCAGATGGAGCCAAAACGAACCAAGTACGACACGAATCCACTCGACGGGAAAGTCGCCGACCGCGCCGACAAATCGTTCGCGCCGCGGCCGGGTGCGCCCACTGAGGAAGTGCGTGGTGGGGCAACTCGCGGCATCGGTCGCACCGAAAACGAAGCAGCCCGTGCCAACACCGAGAGCGAGGCGCCGACGCGCCGGATTGATGGCGATAAAGTCACATCTTATCCGTCCGTCTTTATTCCACCCCCGGCGCGAACAACGACAACTGACTACCGGCCGCCCCCGGCTCCGCAAATGAACATCTATCAGCCGCCACCGGTGGCTCCGGCGAACGTCTATCAGCGACCGCCTCTCCCTCTTTCTTTCGATCATGGATCGCGCAAGGTGCAGGGAGTGGGAATTCCCGAAAAGTGGGCCAACCTGCTGCCCTACATCCCTGGTCACATAGGAGCGGTGGCTGCCGTTGTCGAACTGTTGCTCGTGCCCCGCACAGAAGGCCGCACCCGCTTTCATGCTGCCCAGGGATTGGCGCTGCAGGCAGCCATTCTGATTCTGGCCGGCGCACTTGGCTTTTTGACGATGCTCTCGGGCAACGGGTTTGGCTCGGGGATCTTTGGCGCGGCGTCGACAATCTTTTTAATCGTCTCGATGATTCGTGTTTGGAAAGGAAGACCTCACCAAATAGCGCCCCTGGAAGAGCCCGCCAAGTGGCTTGAAGAAAAGATCAAACCCCGCAAGTAGCGGGCCTGACCCGCTTCTACCGACGAACCATATCGGTGTTCACATGGACGGAATTGGAGCATCAGGAGTGTGCCGAACCCGTGTTGAGGAACGCGTGATCGATTGGCATTTGCGCGTCTTCCGGGCTTAGAGCACCCTAAAGCTGCGCCGCGGCAGGATCTTCGAAAAACAAACGTGGCTAATCCGATCTCGGTGACTTCGTGGCATTGGGATTGATATCATGTGCGGGCAAACCCGATTCACAAATCATCATCAGAGCTTGGGTGAGAACGCCCCGCGAGGTTTTAAGAGGAGTCGAATTAAATGAAACAACCTGTTTATCGAAGCGCGAGCAAGTGGCTGACCTGGCTAATGGCCGTAGCGATCTTAATGGCGCCGTTAGCGGTTTTTTCGCAAACCCAGATTGTATTACATGCCAATAAGTACAAACCGGCCGATGACGTAAAGCTGGGCCGTCAGGCAGCCGCGGAAGCGGAAAGGCAGTTCCCACTAATGCGGGACGAGGTAGTCAACGCTTATGTTGAGAACCTGGGACAGCGTCTGGTGGCGGCGATTCCCCCCGAGTTCCAGCACCCCGAGTTTCGGTATTATTTCAAAGTAGTGAATGCGCGTGACATCAATGCTTTCGCGTTGCCCGGCGGTCCGATGTTTGTAAACCGCGGCATGATTGAAGCGGCCCGCACCGAAGGCGAAGTCGCCGGCGTAATGGCGCATGAGTTGAGCCACGTAGCGTTGCGTCATGGAACGGCCCAGGCGACCAAGGCGCAGAAGCATCAAACGGGAGCTGCCGTTGCCGGCATTCTCGGAACGATTCTCGGCGGCCCCGGACTTGGGCAGGTGGCTCAAGCTCCCTTCGCCCTCACCTTGCTGAAATACAGTCGGGAATACGAAACCGAAGCCGATCTGCTGGGCGCTCGGATCATGGCTAACGCCGGATACGACCCTCGCGATCTGGCAAACATGTTCCGCACGATTGAAGCTCAGGGTGGCGGCGGTGGAGGCTTTTTAAGTGATCACCCGAGTCCGAAAGATCGCTACGCGCGCATCAATCAGGAAGCCCAGTACCTGCGGGTAAGCAATCTGGAACGAGACAATCGAGAGTTTCTGGCCATCAAGGAACGGCTCCGCGGTTATCCACGCGCGCAAACGATGGCCGAAATTCAGCGGAGCGGCCAGCGCTATCCAAATCAGGGCAATAACTATCCGAATGATGGAAGCAATTACCCCAACGGCGACAGAACTAACTATCCTTCGGCCCCCAGGGGTCGCGTCGAGTACCCCTCATCTCGCTTTCGCAACTATACCGCGCTGGGCGTCGTGCGTCTGAGTGTGCCGGATAATTGGCGCGAGATGTCAGAGCAGGAATCGGTTTGGTATGCGCCCACTGGTGGTTACGGGTCGACCAATGGTCAGGCCGTCTTCACCCACGGGATCAATATAGGAGTGGCCCAGACAAACAGCCGCAACTTGCAACAGGCTACCAATGACTTTCTGAATACCTTGCAGCAAGGCAGCGGGAACTTGCGGGCTCGCAGCGGCTATCAGCGCACCTATGTCGGGAACCGCAATGGGTTATCGATCAGCTTGAGCAACACCAACGAGGCGACGGGACAGCCGGAAGTCGTCAACGTAGTTACCACGCAATTGCGAAATGGAGAGTTGCTCTACATTATCTCGGTGGCTCCAGAGAGTGATTACAACACCTACCAGAGCACCTTTCAGAACGTTTTGCGTTCCTTGCAGTTGAATGACTGAGTAATTCGGGCGCCGACGGACCGATGTTATGCCGGCACGGGATGGAGTCAGTACCGGGAGTTGTGGCGACCGGGCTCCAACTCACGCGACGATCGAGATCGCCAAGACTTTGACCCGGTCGCTACCGCTTCCGGTACGACATCATCCACAGCCGTTAACGGGTACTGGTTCAGTTTGAAAATCCTAAGTTTTCAGAGTGTACTATTTTCGGAGTAGCGGCCAAATGAATAATAGTACAAAAACGATCATGGCAAGTGAGATTAAGACTACATGGCGTGAGGTAGGGACAAACGGGTATCTCAGCGAATTGTAGAGAGTGGTAACGCAGAAGAAGTTGACTATGAAGCGGACACCCCAAAGCAGCCAAGGACGCGTCTCGCGGAACTTGATTGTGGTTTCCAATCTGGGCTGGCTCGCCTTAGGCGTAGGCTTTGGCCTGTCGATCGAAGCTTTGACTAATACGGCCAGTGAAGGGGCAACTAACTGCGAAACGGCTGCGATTATCGCCGTGATGATAATGGCAATTGGCTGCCAACTATTTTCAGTCATGTACCCGGTGCTCCTATATTGGCG